>CAYZDQ010000018.1:4691-13414 GCA_964476955.1 uncultured Anaerolineaceae bacterium | reverse complement strand
GCTCGAGCTCCGAACCGAAGGGAGGTTCCCCATCCCTAGGATGTCCTTTGCCCTGGCCACCACCGCCGCCCTCATCGCGGTCGTCGGCGCCGTGGCCGCGGGCCAGTCACCGGCCTCCAGTCTGATCACCATCGAGCCCGGCCAGATCGAGCTCACGTCTGCCGGGGTCTTGACCCCGAGTGCGGACAAGACCACCTACCTCGAGCAGGGACGCGAGATGACCCTGGAGTGGGTGGCCAGCGACCCCCGCCTCTCGGGCGAGGTCAACTGTGCCGGCAACCGGCTCGTCAACCGCGACGGCTCGTTCGTCGAGGCCGAGACGTTCACGGTCGTGAACGAGACCGGCCGCTGGATCGGCCAGTCGACCGGTCACGTCCTGGCCGAGCCACCGGCCGACGTCGTGGTCGGCATCTGGCCGGTGTCCACCGGACCCGATCACGTGGACGTGGTCACGCTCCGGGGCGAGGGCGGCTACGAGGGCCTCTCGGCGGTGATCTCCGCCGACTGGTCGGCGGACCCGCCGGTCGTCAGCGGCACCATCTTCGAAGGCGCGTTGCCGTCGGCTCCCGAGTCTGCCATCGGCTAGCCGGTTGCCGTCGAAGGGGGCGGCAACGCACCATCACGCAAACGAGGAGCCCGTCCGGTGAGGACGGGCTCCCCCTTCGCGTTGGATAGACTGCCCTTCAGGGAGGAAGGCACCACCACATGACCCGTCATCGCTACGCTACCCGGCTCAACTCCTTCGAGACCCGGCCCGAGCTCTACTGGCCCGGTCGGACCGAGAAACCGGGCACGTTCGACCTCATCGAGCGCGCCGCCAGCGCCAGGGGTCTGACCGCGGTCGACATCAACTACCCCCAGCAGGCAGCGGGCATCAGCCCGTCCCGGATGCGCGAGCGCCTGGGGGAGCTGGACCTCGTGCTCAACGGCTATGCCATGCGCTACAACGGCGACCCGGACTTCCTCGCGGGCGCCTTCACCAACCCCGACCCGAAGATCCGCCAGAAGGCCATCGACCTCAGCCGGCGCGGCCTCGACGAGGCGCGTGAGGCCGGTGGGAAGGTGCTCACGTTGTGGCTGGGGCAGGACGGCGTGGACCATCCCTTCGAGGCCGACTACGCGCGACTGTGGGAGCACGAGGTCGAGGGCATCCGCGCAGTCGCCGAGCACGACCCGGACTTCGCGGTCTCGATCGAGTACAAGCCCAACGAGCCCAAGGCCATCTCGGCCATCCCCAACGTGGCCGCCACGCTGCTGGCCATCGAGGAGGCCGGCGCGCCCAACCTCGGCGTCACGCTCGACTTCGCCCACGTCCTCTACGGCGACACCAGCCCGGCCATGGCGGCCGCGCTCGTGGGACGTCGCAGTCGCATGCTGGGCCTGCACATCAACGACGGCTACGGCAAGCGCGACGACGGGCTGATGGTGGGCTCGGTGCACACCGTGCAGACGATCGAGCTGCTGCGCCAGCTACACCTCGATGGCTTCGAGGGCACCATCTACTTCGACACCTTCCCCGATGGAACGGGTCTCGACCCGGTCGCCGAGTGCGAGGCCAACGTGGCCGTCATCGAGGCCATGTTCGAGGCCATCCAGCGCCTGCCGGAGGCCGAGCTGGAGGCCGCGCTCAGCGCAGGCGACGCCCTCGCCGCGCATCGGCTGGTGCAGGGGGCGATCCTGGGCATCGATGGCTGAGACGACCGCGGAGGCGAATGCGCGGCCACGGGTGACGGTCGTGGGCAGCCTCCACTACGACATCATGGTGCGCGCGCCGTACCTGCCCCGCACCGGTGAGACGCTCATGGGCGAGGCCTGGTGGTGGAAGCCCGGCGGCAAGGGTGGCAACCAGGCCATGGCCGCGGCGCGACACGGTGCTGACGTGGAGATGATCGGCTGCCTCGGCGACGATGGCTTCGGCGAACGACTGCGGACGCGCCTCGCTGACGCCGGCGTAGGTCTTGGGCACATCCGCACCGTGGACCAGGGCTCCGGCATGAGCGTGGCCCTGCAGCAGGCTGATGGCGACTACGCCGCGGTGGTGGTCTCGGGTGCCAACCGCGACATCTCGGTGGCCCAGGTCGGCGCGGAGGCAGAGCTCATCGGTAGCAGCGAGGTGTTGCTGCTGCAGAACGAGATCGGCGAGGCGTCCAGCGCAGCCGCGGCCGGTGTCGCGCGCGAGGCCGGCGCGACCGTCATCCACAACGCCGCACCGGCCCGGGCCATGGGCGCGCTGGCGGGACTCGTCGACATCCTCGTGGTCAACACCGTCGAGGCCGAGCAGCTGGGGGCCGCGCCGGTCACCGACCTCGCCAGCGCTGTCGCCGCCGCGCGCACCCTGCAGGAGGCAGCCCCTACCGTGGTGGTCACCGCCGGGAGTGCGGGCGTGGCCGCGGCCACCGCCGACGAGATCGTGGAGCTGCCGGCGCACCCCGTGGAGCGGCCCGACACACACGGTGCCGGCGACGTCTTCGTGGGCGCGCTCGGTGCCAGGGTCGCTGCCGGCGACGCGCTGGCCGAGGCGCTGCGCTACGCCAACGCCGCGGCGGCGTTGCACGTGGGCACACCCGAGGAGGATCGCGCAGCGCTGGGACCGCAAGACGTAGGCTCGCTGCTCTAACCTACGCTCCAGCACGATGGGCAAGCACGAGCGGCATGGCCGCATCATCGAGATCCTCGACGACACGGAGTCGCTCAACGTCGCCGACGTGAGCGCCGAGCTCGGCGTCTCGGAGATGACCGTGCGTCGAGACCTCCGCGAGCTCGAGGCAGCTGGGCTCCTGCGACGGGTCCATGGCGGCGCGGTGCGTCAGCTGGGACGCGCCTACGAGCCCCCGTTCGGGCTGCGCGACCGGCGTGAGCCCGGCACCAAGGCGACCATCGGACGAGCCGCGGCTGCGCTGATCCAGGCCGGCGACGCGGTCGCCATCGACACCGGCTCTACCTGCCTGCAGGCCGTGCGCGCACTACGAGTGGACCAGCGAGGCCACCTCACGATCGTGACCGCCAGCCTGCGCGTGGCCAGCGAGGTCGCCTCGTCCTTCGCGCTCGACCAGGACCTGCGACTGGTCGTGGCCGGTGGCATCGTGCGCCCGGGCGAGCTCTCCATGACCGGTGCGGCGACCCGCGCTGTCACCGACGCCATGCACGTCGATAAGGCCCTCATCGGGGTCGGTGGCATCGACATCGCCGCCGGATGTACGGAGTTCAACGTGGCGGACGCCGAGGTCAAGCAGGGCTTCGTGGCCTCGGCCAAGCAGGTCATCGTGCTCGCGGACTCGACCAAGCTGGGGCAGGTCTGCTTCGCCTCGGTCTGCCCGCTCGAGTCGGTCGACGTGCTGGTCACCGATTCCGGCGCGGACCCCGGGCTGCTATCAGCCTTCGCGGACGCCGGTGTCAGGGTCGTGCTGGCGGACGACTGAGCGACGCCTCAGCCGCGCTCGCGCTGAGCCGAGGGAGCACGCAGCGTCTCACCCTCGATGATGGCCTCGCCGTCGATGTAGACCGCACCGCCCGCCCGTGACGGTCCCGGTCGCAGGTCCTTGACGATGTCCCAGTGGATGGCCGACTGGTTGACCCCGCCACACTCGGGATAGGCGCGGCCGAGGGCGATGTGCGTGGTGCCCACCATCTTCTCGTCGAAGAACAGGTCCTGCGTCCAGGTCTCGATGTGTCGGTTGACCCCGATGCCGTACTCGCCCACGCGGGCGGCGCCTTCGTCGGTAGCCACGATGGTCTCGACGAAACCGGTGGCCGGACCGGCATCGACCTTCGTCACCCGGCCCTCGTGGAACTCTAGGCGCAGGCGCTCGATGCGCTGGCCGCCGAAGAGGATCGGGTCGGTGAAGGTGATGTGGCCTTCGGTCGTCGTCTCCACGGGAGCGGTGGCGACCTCGCCGTCGGGCAGGTTCATGGCCCCGTCGAAGAGCTTCCAGGTCCGCCCCGCGACCGAGAAGACCAGGTCCGTGTCATCGCCCACGATGCGCACCTCTCGAGCACCATCGAGGGCCGCGGCCAGGCCTTCCCATCCGGACCAGCCATCGCTATCGATGCTGCCGCGCAGGAACTCGCCGGCGAGCGCGGTGAAGGGCAGGCCCAGGTAGTCGGCATAGGCCGGCGTGGGTACGCGCACGATGCACCAGCGCGTCTCGGCCCAGCGCGCCGCGGAGACCTCGCCGTGCGCGCCCCGCAGCAGGGCCGCCCGACGCCCGAATCCCTCGTCGTCGGACGCGCCCGCCGGGGGCACGAGCGCGCGCAAGGCCACGTGCGTGTCGGCCCAGGACATGGCGAAGAGCTCGACCTCGAGTCGACCCCGGGCCTGCTCGTCGTTGCCGTAGCGTCGGATGGCCTCGTCGACATCGTCGGTGTGCAGCAGCGCGTGATGATTGGCGCCGCGCCGCACGGCACCTTCGGCGAGGGCTTGCGCCAGCGGGTAGGCCTCGGGTGAGGTGAGGGTCACCAGCAGGTTCTCGCCCGCGCGCACCTCCACCGACTCATCGAGGATGCGGTCCGCCAGCCGGCGCCAGTCCGCGCTCAGGTCGAGCCTTCCGTCGCGTGCCTGCTCAGGCATCGTGTGCTACCTCGTGCATCAGGGTCCTGGTGGATCCGTAGAGCCGGCGCTGGCGTGTGGCCTGCCGCTCGTACAGCGTGGCGAGCGTGGGGTCCGGCTCGATCGCGCGATCGACTTCCAG
Source organism: uncultured Anaerolineaceae bacterium (assembly GCA_964476955.1). Taxonomy (GTDB): domain Bacteria; phylum Chloroflexota; class Limnocylindria; order Limnocylindrales; family CSP1-4; genus JAFMJV01. The sequence continues at coordinate 8,726 of CAYZDQ010000018.1, read as the reverse complement.
CCACGCTGAGACCCCTTCACGCTTCAGCGCGCCGACGCCGATGGCAGCCAGGATGGCGTCGCCGTAGGCGGCACCGCGCTGGGTGATGACCTCCTGCCGCCGCCCCACGCAGTCGCTCACGGTCTGCAGCCAGGTCTCGTTCCTGACCCCGCCACCCACGGCCCGGATGCGGTCGACCGAGACACCGATCTCGTCCATCACCTCGAGGTTCAGGCGGATGCCCTGGGCCACGCCCTCGAGCGCGGCGCGGGCGACATCGGCACGGGTGTGCTGCAGCGAGAGGCCGAAGATGACGCCGCGCGCATCGGGGTCGTGGATCGGGGTGCGCTCGCCGCTGAGATAGGGCAGGAAGTCGAGGCCGTTGGCGCCCGGGGGTGAGTCCGCCGCCCAGGCCGCGAACTCGCCGTAGCGATCGGAGATCGCCGCGGCCTCGTGTTCGTCGCTGAGCAGCTCGATGAGCCAGCGCGTGAGGGTGCCGGCCGTGGAAGTCCCGGCCGCCACGATCGACGTGCCCTCGAAGACGTACGGCGCTGCCCACAGGCGCGGATCCACGATGGTCTCGTCCACGACCGCGATGATGAAGATGCTGGAGCCGTACATGAGCATCAGGTCGCCCGCTCCCAGGACGCCCGCGCTGACAGCCTCGGCCGGAGCATCCGGTGCCCCGGCGATGACCGGCGTGCCCGCTGCCAGCCCGCAGGCTCGGGCCGCTTCGGCCGAGACTCGCCCCACCACTTCGGTCGGCCAGGCCAGGCGGGGAAGGCGTGACGGCTCGACCGTGCCGGCTGCCCACTCGTCGATCCACTCATTGGCGTGGATGTCGTAGAAGGGGCCCCAGTAGGCCGCGGTGGTGCGGTCCATGATGTGCTCGCCCGTGAGCCGGGCCACGAGGAATGACTGGCAGGTGTGGAACATGGCCGCGGCCGCGTAGGCCTCTGGCATCTCGTCCCGCAGCCAGGCCACCTTGGGACCGGCCGACTGCGAGGTCAGGGCGTTGCCCGTGCGTTCCAGGATGGCCGCCTCACCCAGCTCATCGTTCAGCCGCTCGATCTGGGCGACCGCTCGCGTGTCGATGCCGTAGAGGATGCCCGGGCCCAGGGGCATCACGTCCCCGTCGACGGGCAGGACGCACGGTCCGATGCCGCTGCAGCCGACCGCCTCCACCGCGGTGGCGGAGACGTCGCCACGGGCCAGGACCTCGCGGGTGACCGTGCAGAGGTTGCCCCACCAGTCGGTCTCGGCGTCGTGCTCCGCCCAGCCGGGCTGGGGTACACGCAGGGTGTTGGCGGCCGAGGCCGTGGCCAGCACCTGTCCATCGCGGTCGACGAGGACCGCCTTGGTCTCCGAAGTCCCGACGTCGACACCGACGAACATGGCCCGTTCCGTTGCCTCCTGCGGATGTGCTGCTGGTGGCGACTGTAGACGGGCTGCCCTAGACCGTTCGGCGCAGTTCGTTCACGACACCCATCAGCTGGGCCGTGCGTTCGCGGTCGCTGGGGTTCTCGAACACCCCGTCGACCTTGAAGTATGTGCCCACGACGGCACCGTCCGCGATCGCCAGCTGGTCGCGCACGTTGCCCGGGTTCACACCCGTGTTGACGAACACCGGTGTGTCGCCGACCGCCTCCTTGACGCGGTGCAGGACCTGCGTGTCGGTCTCGGCGCCGGCGGTGAGGCCGGAGACGCAGAGGGCGTCGGACTTGGCGTTGAACACGGTCGAGCGGGCGATGTCTGCGACGTCACGCCCGGCCAGGTAGGTGGCGGCCTCGGGCACGATGTTCATCAGCAGGCGCACGTCCTGTGCATCGAGCCTGCGGCGATGGCGCGCGGACTCGCCTACGTCGGTGTTCCAGAGGCCGAAGTCGCTGGCGTAGACGCCGGTGAAGATCTCGCGCACGAAGCGCGCATCGGTCGCCGCGGCCAGCTCGATGGAGGCCTTCCCGTCCCACAGCACGTTGACGCCGAAGGGCACCTCCAGGTCGTGGTACAGCTCGGCGATCACGCGTGCCATGGCGATGGAGGTGATGGGCTCGACCTTGGTCAGGTACGGCAGGCTGAACTCGTTCGAGAACATGACCGCATCGATGCCGCCCTCCTGGAGGGCGCGCAGGTCGGCTCGGGCACGCTCGACCACGGACACGAGCCCGGCGCGCTCGTCGAACTCGGGATCGCCCGGCAGGGCTGCGAAGTGACACATGCCGATGACCGGTTTGCGGACACCGAAGACGTCGTCGAGCCAGCTCATGGGAATACCTCAGACTGTGTGAATCGTGTCCGAAGTATACATGCGGTGCGTTCATTCAAACAAGTTCGCACGACAGGGCGAGCCCGCGGCTGCCTGCGTCGGCTGGTCTCGCCGGCCCCCTCGCGAGTGCCAGAATGTGGTCGTGCCCAGTGGGGCCCAGACGAGGTGCAGGAGGACGCCGTGAAGGCGATGACGAGCGGAGCAGGACCCTGGCTGACCGTGGTCGGCAGCACGATGATCGACCAGATCGCGTATGCCGAGCGCATGCCTGAGCGAGGGGAGACGGTCATCGGCGACCGCTTCGCGCAGGGCTTCGGTGGCAAGGGTGCCAACCAGGCGGTGATGGCGCGCCTGATGGGAGCCGAGGTGGCCATGGTCAATGCCGTGGGCGAGGACAGCTACGGCGAGCAGACCATCGAGAACTTCGCCAGCTTCGGCATCGACACCACCTACGTTCGTCGTGAGCCCGGCTCCAGCGGTGTCGCACCCATCTGGGTGGAGCCGGATGGCAGCAACCGCATCATCGTCATCCCCGGCGCCAACTTCGAGCTCCTGCCCGAGCACGGCGCGGCCTCTGTGGCTGAGCAGACGCGCGTCGACGCCGTCATCGGCCAGTTCGAGATCAGCCAGGCCGTGACTGCGGCCGCCTTCGCGGCGGCGCGTGAGCGTCGCGTCACCACCGTCCTGAACCCGGCGCCCGCGGCGGACATCAGCGCCGACCTCGCGGCCGTGAGCGACTGGATCATCCCCAACGAGACGGAGTTCGGCATCATCGCGCGCGCCGCCGGCCTGCCCGACGACGTGGAGGATCCGCAGGCACTCGCTGCCTTCGCCGAGGGACTTGGGGTGCGAGTGCTGGTCACCCTCGGTGAGCGCGGCGCGGCCATCGTGGGAGAGGACGGCGAAGTGCGCATGGTCTCGACACCCACGGTCGAGGCCGTCGACACCACCGGTGCCGGCGACGCCTTCGTGGGCGCCTTCGTCTTCGGTCTCGCCTCGGGCTGGTCGGAGTCCGATGCCGCCCGTCTTGGCTGTGCCATCGCCGCCGAGTCGGTCCTGCGCCCAGGGACTCAGAAGTCGTTCCCCGAGAACCCGCGCTGCCGCGAGATCATCGCGAGCGTCGGAGCCGAAGGCTAGGGTGGAGGACCGGTCATGACCATGCGCGAGGCTGCCGCCGAGCTGACCGCGGTCGCCGGAGGCATCGACGACGCGGCGCTGGAGCCCACGGTGCGGGCCATCGCCGGCGCGGAGCGGGTGATGCTCTACGGCTGTGGCCGCGAAGGGCTGATGATGCGAGCGCTGGCCATGCGCCTCCATCACCAGGGCCTGCGCGTGTGCATGCAGGGCGACATGAACGGCTTCCCGCTGGGCCCGGGTGATCTCTTTCTCTGCGCTGCCGGTCCCGGCGAGCTCTCCACCGCCTCCGCGCTCTGCGGCGTGGCCCACGAGGCCGGTGCGCAGGTGCTGGTGGTGACCGCAGAGCCGGACGGGGCCACGTCTGCTCTCGCCGACGAGCTGCTCGTCATCCCGGCGCAGACGATGGCGCGTGACGTCGGCAGCGACGCCGTCCTGCCCATGGGCTCGCTCTTCGAGGGCGCCATGTTCCTCGTCTTCGAGGTGCTGGTGCTACGCCTGCGCGAGGTTCTCGGCGAGACGTCCGAGTCCATGCGTGCCCGCCACACCAACATGGAGTAGTCGGGGCCGCCGCGAGTAGCCGGGCCCGCCCCGCGCGATATCGACCCGCGCGGCGGTCGGCTCGTGGCCCGCTGACCCCCAGGAGGTCGAACTCG
>CAYZDQ010000018.1:0-4681 GCA_964476955.1 uncultured Anaerolineaceae bacterium | reverse complement strand
CAGCCGAAGTGTCGTGATTCGACCCCCACGAGGCCAGGAGTGACAGCGCTGACCTCTGGACGATCAGAACGGCGCAGTCGCGTGCCGGAGGCGTCGAGACCGACCTCTACGGGGTCGAGACCGGCGGAGGACGGGGTCGAGACCGGCGAGGGCACGTAGAAAAAAACGACTGGGACAGCGCATTCCCTGGACACCCCGGGAATGACGGGCTGCAGACAGGCCGCGTACGGGCCGCGCCCCTTCTACTTCACTGCGCCCGTGGACATACCCCGGATGATGAAGCGCTCGAGCAGGATGCCCACCACGATCAGCGGCAGGATGGACGCGAACGACAGCGCCGCCATCGACCACCAGCTGATGCCCTGGCTACCCGTCTGACTGGCGATCATCACCGGCAGTGTCTTGGCGTCGGTCGACGTCAGCAGCGAGGCGAAGAAGTACTCGTTCCAGGTGAGCACGATGGCCAGCACCAGCGACGTGACCATGCCCGGCAGGGCGATGGGCAGGATGATGCGTCGGAAGGCGCCCCAGATCGACTCACCGTCGACGAAGGCCGCCTCCTCCAGCTCGCTGGGGATGGCCTGGAACTGGTCGCGCATGATCCAGATGACGATGGGCAGCACCGTCAGCATGTACAGCAGGATGAGGCCGACCTGCGTGTCGTGGAGTGCGAGCTCCTTGTACAGCACCAGGAACGGCAGCGCCAGCACGACCGGCGGCAGGATCAGCTGGGAGAGGAAGAAGAACGAGATGTCGTTGTTGCGCATCGGACCGAACTTGTAGGCGAAGCGCGACAGGCCGTAGCCCGCCAGCGAGCCCAGCACGACCGCCAGCAGCGAGGCGGAGACCGAGATGACCGTGGAGTTGGTGAAACGCTTGAGGAACTCGTCGCGCACGGTGCTCTCGGCCACGATCGTCTCCGGCGAGAGGCCCAGCGAGCGCCAGCCCAGCCAAGCCGGCTCGAAGTCGAGGAAGGGGATGATGTTGCCCTGCATCACGTCGGGCGCGATCTTGAAGCTGGTGGTGATGGTCCAGTAGATGGGGAACAGGCAGACGATCGTCCACAGGATGAGCAGGCCGTAGATGACCACGCGGCTGGTGTACCACTTGGCCTTGTAGGCCAGGTCGGCGTCGGTGTCGCGGAAGGCGGGCGCGCTCATCGATACGGCCTCATCCAGCGGTTCGCCACACGCATCAGGACCGTGAAGCCGATGACGATGATGATCAGGTAGAAGAAGGCCATGGTCGTGCCGTAGCCGACGTTGGAGCGGTCACGGTACTCGCGGAAGATGAAGCTGCTCACCGAGTCGGTGGCGCCGCCGGGCCCGCCCAGCGTGACGTTGATGATGATGTCGGCCATCTTCAGCTTGAAGATGATGCGCACCATGATGGCCGTCAGCGAGACCGGGATCATCAGCGGGAAGACGATCGACTTGAAGGCCCGCCAGCCCGACGCGCCATCGACGCGCGCGGCTTCGGTCAGCTCCCGGGGGATGGCCTGCAGTCCCGCGAGCAGCATCAGCATCATCAGCGGGATGAACGTCCAGGCGTCCATGAACTCCATCGTGAGCCTGGCCACGAACGCGTCGGAAAAGAAGGCCGGGTCGTCGACGCCCACGCTGCGGAGGAACCGCGCGATCGGCCCGAAGCGGACCTCCAGCATGGACTTGCCGATCATCCATGAGACCGCCACCGGCGAGAGCATGAGTGGCAGGAGGAACGCTACGCGGAAGAAGCGCCGCGCGCGGATCTGCGAGTGGAGCAGGATGGCCAGGCCGAAGGCGATGGCGTACTCGACGAGCACCATGCCCACGTAGAAGACCATGTTGAGCATGGCGTTCCAGTAGAAGGCATCGCTCAGCAAGCGGCGGATGTTGTCCAGCCCGGCGAACGAGGGTCCGTCAGGATCGGAGAGGTTCCAATCCGAGAACGCGATGGCCAGGCCGAACCCCAGCGGGATGATCGTCAGCGAGATGACGAACAGCGCAGCCGGCAACACGAAGAGAGCGCGCTTGCCCATCTCGCCGTTGACGATGATCTGGCCCGCGGTCAGGCACGTGGCCCAGGCGATGTAGGCGAAGAGGGTGGGTTGCCAGTTCTCGAAACCGAGATCGAACACACCCATGGCGTCGAGCAGCTGCAGGCCGGCCACGATGGCGAAGAGCGCGAAGGATCCGCGGATGAGGATCCGTCCGGTTCGCTTGCGTCTCTCCGAGATGTACTCGTGGGAGACGACGTGGAAGAGATCGCCGTTGCTCAACTAGGGTGACCTGTCATGGCGGTGGTTCGGGCGGGGTGTCCCGGGTGGAATCATGCGGGGTGCGCGGCTGCGCACCCCGCAAACTTACACGGTTCGGAACGTCGTGGGGCGTAGCTCCGAGCCACGCCCCCGAACGTTATTCCAGGCCGAGCGACGCTCGGTAGAGCGCCAGCTGGCTGTCACGGCCGATCTGTTCGGTGATCTCCTCCCAGGCGGCGTAGATGTTGTCGGCGATGTCCTGTGCAGAAGCACCGCTGCCCCAACCGAGCGCGAGCTCGTCCTCGGCCACTGAGTAGTACTGGAAGATGCCGGGGATGCGCGGCTCGACCGCGGCGTTGGGATGGTTGTAGCTATCGAGGTTCGACGCGAGGTAGTCCTCGACGAAGGCGCGGTCGTAGCCCGCGGCCTCCCACTCGTCGTAGTCGAAGTGCGAGTTGCGATACGGCTGGAAGCCGGACGGGTAGGCCGAAGTCCAGAGCGAGAGGTCCTTGCCGCCCAGGTGGGCTGCAGCCGACCACGCGCACTTGCGCTTCAGCTCATCGTCGGAGACACGGTTGGTGACATAGACGCCCCAGCCGATATAGGCGTTGTTGGGGGACTCGTTGTAGCCCTCGACCCACTCGCCGGTGGCGCGGTCGTAGTACTGGTTGGCGCCGGGCAGGATGTCGAAGCCGACGACGTCGCCCACGACCGAGGTGTCGGAGGTGCGGGCGTTGGAGCCCACATCGCCCCACCAGGCCAGCGACGAGCCGGTGCCGGCGAGGAACTGGCTGAAGGCCGTGCCGCCCGGATCGGTGTTGATCTGGTCGGTCGGATAGGCGTCAGCGTCGATGAGGTCGATGACGTCCTGGATGGCCTTTACCCAACCGGGGTTGTTGACCAGCGGCGTCATGTCGTCGGGATCGAACAGCCAGGCCGGATCGTCCGGAGTCTTGACATAGGCCGTGGCGCGGTCCTCGAGGAAGTAGAAGCCGAAGCCACCCCAGCCCTTGAGCGGATCGAGGAAGCCGTTGGCATCAAGACCGGTCAGCGGATCGGTCTTGCCCACGAGGAACTTGGCGTGCGCGTTGACGGTGTCCCAGTCCATGGGCACTTCCCATGCACTGCCATCACCCTCTTCGGCCCAGGCCGCCGCGAACTCCTCGTTGTCGTAGTAGTCCGTGCGGAAGGCGTAGGTGTGCGTATCACCGTCGATGGAGATGCGATACGTGACACCGTCCCAGGTGCCGACCGGCGCCTTGAGGTAGTCCACGTAGTCGTCCATCTCGATCTGCGCAGCGACCCAGTCAGGCATCGGGTCGAGCAGGCCGCGGCCGGCGGTGTCGCCCTCGAAGGGCGCGCCCATCTCGAGGATGTCGAAGTCCACCGTGCCCGTGGCGATCGACTGCTGCAGGCGTGCGTTGTAGTCAGCCTGGGCCAAATCGATCCACTCGATGTTGGCGCCGGTGTAGTCCTCCCATGGCTTCAGGAAGCCACGGAAGAGGAAGTTATGCAGGTTCTGGTTGTTCAGACCCATGAATGTGAGCTCGACGCCCGAGCACTCACCCTCGGTCATGTTGGCCCTGGTTGCGCCCAGGGTCATCTCGCCCACCTTCTGCCAGTCGGCATCGGTCGGGCTGCCCATGCCCACGCCGGGGATCTGCAGCAGCTCAGCGCGCTGCTCGGCGTCGAGGTTCTGGCCCGCGGCCGGCAATGCTGCCACCGACAGGACCGCCATGACACCGAGGGCGGTGGCCCTCGTGAGCACCCGGCGCTCGTTGAGATTGACCTTCATGCTGTCCCTCCTCCTGGGAAGACACGTTGCCGGCTCCAGCGGTCTTGCCGCTGGTAGACAGGCAGGTTGGTCCGGCTAGGGTAACGCCCTTGGACAGGGCCATGTCAACGTTTTCGCAGGCGTGAACCGGTGGTACCGTTCGCAGCACCGGAGGCGTCATTCCGATCGGCGCAAGCCCGGTCACCTCGACGCCAACGCATGGGAGGAACCTGATGCTCAAGGGGATCGACAACCGCCTCAACGCCGATGTCCTGTACACGCTGCGGGCCATGGGCCACGGCGACTATCTCATCGTCTCGGACACCAACTTCCCGGCCGATTCCATCTCCGCTGAGACGCGTGTCGGTGAGCTGCAGCGCATGGAGAACCTGACCGCGGCCGAGGTCGTCAACGCGATCCTCTCGGTCATGCCGCTCGACACCTTCGTCGACGACTTCGCCGGTCGCATGGAGGTCGTGGGTGACCCCGGGCGGATCGAGCCCGTGATGGAGGAGGTGGCCGCCGAGATCGCCGCCGTCGGCGAGACGCGTGCCATGCAGTCCATCGAGCGCTTCGACTTCTACGACCTGGCCAAGGGCGCCTACGCGGTGATCCAGTCCGGTGAGCGCCGCTTCTACGGTTGCTTCATGTTGCGCAAGGGCGTCATC
>CAYZDQ010000017.1:0-13547 GCA_964476955.1 uncultured Anaerolineaceae bacterium | reverse complement strand
GGAGTCATCATCCAAGACGTTCTGCCCGTACTTCCGGAACCTTGGCCCGCGGAGTAGGCGACGATCCATGGCGAGCCCGTGGTCTTCGGGCTCGATGACCAGCTAGGGTGGGATCATGGAGCATCTCTCACTCGTTCCCGCAGCGTACGTTGCTCTAGTGCGCGACGACGAAGTGTTGCTGCAGCAGCGACAGAACACCGGCTATATGGACGGGCACTGGTCGTTCAGCGCTGCAGGTCACGTGGAGCGCGGTGAGTCGGTGACCGCGGCCGCTGTGCGCGAGACCTATGAGGAACTGGGGGTGCGCATCACGGAGTCCGACCTTGAGCCGCTGTGCACGATCCACCGCCGGCAGAACGAGCGCGACGGTGGCCAACGCGTGGACTTCTTCTTCAGCGTTTCGCACTGGGAGGGTGAGCCGACCGTGCAGGAGACCGAGAAGAGCGGCGGGATCCGGTGGGCACCGCTGTCTGACCTGCCAGAGCCGCTGGTGCCGGTCGATGCGGTCGCCCTGGAGATGCTCGCCACGGGTGAGCGGCGGGCCATCGCCCACTTGGGTTTCTGACCAGCGAACACACCGAGGTCGTGGAGCGCGCCACCATGTCCACGGCAGCGCGCCGGTCTGACGCTACTCGCCGAGATAGGGCTCCAACTCGGGCAGCGGTTCGCCCTCGAAGATGTAGCCGTCTAGCCGGAAGTTGCCGCCCGGTGTCTTCTCGACCCAGCCGCTGGCGAAGAGGCCAGCGTATGCACCCTCACCGACCAGCGTGGCGGGCCACTTGACACGCTCGAACCCGGGCTGGGCAACGTGGACCGGGATGCTCTGCCAGGCACCTTCCCCATACACGATTCGAAGCATCGAGTAGGTGAGGGTGACGCCACCGGGTTCCAGGTCCGGGAACTCGTCATGACTCCAATGGTCGTAGAGCGTGCCGCGCAACCGTGGATCGCTGGCCTCGACCAGGATCCGTGGCTGCCAGACGCCGCCTACGTGGCGTCGGTGCCCATCGCCGACGCGTTCGATGGTCTCGGCGCGTACGGCACCCCCGAAGCCGTACGTCAGCGTGAACTCGACCGGGGCGGTGATCTCGGCCTCAGCAGCCGGCGCGTCGTCGACGGCCGGTTCTGAGGACGGGCCGAGCAGGAAGGCGGCGCCTGCGACGAGGGCGATGAGTCCGGCCGCGACGGCATTGACGGGGTTCAGCATTGATGTGGTCCTCCCGGTAGCGGTAGGGGGTCGTTCGGGGCGTCGGCGCAGCCGACGGAAGCGGATCGGGCGCTCCTGTGGCGTGTGGGGCACGTGGCCCATGGCCAGGTCGACGGACTCGTCGGCCGGCGGTGGCGGGTCAGAGGTCGCCTCGAGCCAGGCCTCGATGGCGCGCTTGGCGCGATCGTCGTTCGTCATCTGGCTACCCCCCGGTAGGTCGGCGCCGGCTCGGGTCTTCGGGCGTCCGCCTCGATCGCGGCACGTAGACCGGCCATGGCCCGATGCAACCTCGACTTGACGGTGCCCACCCGCAGCCCCAGCACCTCGGCTGTCTGTTCGAGCGGCATGCCCAACAGGTGGTGCAACACCACGACCGCCCGGTGCTCGAGAGACAGGCGCCGGAAGGCTCGCTCGAGCTGGTCGCGGTGGATGACGGTGGAGTACTCGTCGCGTCCGGCCGGGTCGGCGAGCGCGACGTGATCGGCGTCGGTGAGCGTCGTCGCCCGTCGAGTCCGTTCGGCATAGCAGGCGTGCACCACGATGCGGTACGACCAGGCCTCGAAGCGATCGGGATCACGCAATCGGCTGATGTAGCGCCAGATGTCGAGCAGGGCCTGCTGGGTGGCATCCTCGGCCAGGTGCCGGTCGCGGACGATGCCCTGAGCGACCCTGAACAGGCGCGCATGTGACGCCAGCGCCAACGCGCGGAACGCTTCGGCGTCACCCCCCTGGGCTCGCAGCACCAGGTCCCTGTCCATGTCCCTCTCGCCTGACCGCGGCTCGGTGGCCGCCAAGGAAGGAAGCGATTCTCGCCTCTACAAGGTACGAATGCGAATCGACTCATGGGGTTCCGATTCTCCGCAGGTGGCACGATGGATGGCCATGGAGCGATCTTCTTGACGTCGGATGCGCGGCATGTGTTCGCCACACCCGTCCACACGACTGGACCCTGGGCCGTCTGGTGGCGGAGCTGGTACCGGTTCCTCCGACTCTGGGGCAGACCGTTGATGCGGCTGGCCGTCGGTCGCGGGTTCGCGAACGTCATCGTGCTCCGGGTCGTCGGGCGGCGATCCGGCACCGAGCGTGCCTTGCCACTGGGGATGCTGAGGGTCGGTGCACGGCGCTACATCGGCCATCCCAATGGGGACACCTGCTGGACCCTCGATCTCCGGGCTGCGGATACCGCCGTCATCGGATGTGCTCATGGTCGCGCAAAGCGTGTGAGACCGGTGGTGCTGCCGCCCGGCGTCGAACGGGACGCCGTGGTTCGGGCCACGTTCCGGCAGCACCCCTTTCCAAGCAACGCCCTCTACCGTCTTGCCGCCCACCATGTCTACGCCACTGGCGTCTTCTTCCGGCTCGAGGACGGAGAGACGATGAGCGTCGGGCTGGATGTCACCCCAAGCCCATGACCTCCGAACGTAGGGCGTGGCTGTCCCCCGGCGTAGCCTGAACAGCATGAAACGAACACTCCTTCAGTTGGCATTGCTTGCACTCGTCGTCGCGGGCATGGCTATCGGCATCGTCACCGGCCTTGGGCGTCTGGGCATCGAGATGCCAGCGGTGGCGTCGGAGCGGGTGATGCTGCACGGACCGATCCTCATCGCGGGCGTGTTCGGCACGCTCATCTCACTCGAGCGTGCGGTCGCGATGAAGACGCTCCTGGGCCGGACCTGGACCTTCGCCGACGCCGCTCCGGTGCTGGGTGCGGCTGGTCTCGTGCTCCTGCTCATCAACGGCGCCACGATCCCCGCCATCGCCCTGATGACCGCGGGCGCGGCCGTGCTCGTGGCCGTCAACCTCTTCTTCCTCCGTCGCGCTCCCACCCTCGACGTGTTCACGATGGTGCTGGGCGCGGTCTTCCTGCTCCTCGCCGACGTGGCCTGGCTGCTTGACCGTCCGGTGCCCTTCCTGACCTCGTGGTGGGTGGCCTTCCTCGTCCTGACCGTGGTGGGCGAGCGGCTCGAGCTGGCCAAGCTGCGCGCCCACAGCCAGCTCGCGCAGGCATCGTTCGGGGTCGCCGTCGCGGCCTACATCGGGGCCCTGCTGCTGATGATCGTGGACGAGGGCCTGGGTATGCGCCTGTCAGGCGTGGGCATGATCACGCTCGCGCTATGGCTGCTGCGCTTCGACATCGCCACCGTCACCATCCGGCGCGAGGGCCTGCCGCGCTTCGTGGCGGCCTGCCTGCTCGCGGGCTACGTGTGGCTGGGTATCTCCGGCGCGGTCGTCCTCGTCAACGAGCCTGCCTTCGCCGGCTTCAGCTATGACGCGTACCTGCACGCCGTCCTGTTGGGCTTCGTCATGTCGATGGTCTTCGGACACGCGCCCATCATCTTCCCCGCGGTCATCGAGCGACCCATCGACTTCAACGCCTTCGCCTACGTGCCGCTGGTCCTGCTGCACTTCTCGGTAGCGCTGCGCATCATCGCGGATCTGGCCGGCAACCAGATGATCCGCCAGGCCGCGGGCGTGTGGACGGGTGTGGCCATCGTGCTCTACGGCGTCTTCGTCGTCTCGGGGCTCCTGCGCGGACGCCGCCGGACAGCGAGCCGCGCTAGCGACACACGCTGACGACGAACCCGCTCACCCTGCCGTCGATATCGCGCTCGCCGAAGCGGTCGCGCACACACGCCGCGGCCGCATCGGTGGCCTCGGCCAGTGAGGTCGGCTCCCGCTGCTCGATCTCGTTGCGCAGTGGCGTGCCCTGGCAGTAGGCGATGGCCGGCACGGCGGGCGTCGCAGCGAGGCTCCGAGCATCGAGGCGGTCGAACGCCTCGGGTGCGCCGAAGCCACCGGCCTTCAAGTCGGAGCTGATCTGCCCTTCATCGAAGTAGCCGTGCGGGGTCCGTGCGAGGAAGTCGGGCGGATCATCAGGGAAGACCGTGGCCAGACCGTCGGACACCGCGAGCGCGAGCTCGTTGGTCTCGATGCGGTCCCAGACGTTGAAGATCAGTCTCCCGCCCGGGCGCAGGACGCGGCGAGCCTCAGCGTAGGCCTTGATGCGGTCGGGGAAGAACATGACGCCGAACTGGCACACGACCACATCGAATGATCCGTCGTCGAATGGCAGCGAGAGCGCATCGGCCGCCAGCCAGGTAACGGGATGGTCGGCGCCACGAGTGGCCGCGTGGTCGACCATGGGCTGGTTCAGGTCCGTGGCGGTCAGGGCCACGTCAGCCCCCAGGTTCCTCGCGAGTCGACGGGTCACGACCCCGGTTCCCGCAGCCAGCTCCAGCACCGACCAAGGCCCGACGCTCGCGACTCGGCGGGCGATATCGTCCGCGTGCGTCTCGAAGATGAGCGGTACGAGATAGCGGTCGTAGATGACGGGGATCCGGCCCGCGAAGAGCGGGTCGCCCGAAACGAGACTCACCGATGATCCGAGGAGCGGCCAGGGGAAGGCATGGCGCGCATTCTGTCGTACCGGGTCACTCAGACGCAATGCATGCGGCCACTCGAGGTTCCGACACGGCTCGTAGCCCCATCGCTCCAGCCCGAATAGGCGCACCGGCCCGCGCGTAGGGACAGTCGCGAGCCCCGGTCAGGCCGAACGGCACTGGGCCGCGGGACGACCCGAGATACACTAATGCTCGTATGAACCGAACTTTCAGAAATGACTGAATCCAAGTCCCCGGATGGCGTCGCCTCCATGGTCGAGCTGATGGGCGTGTGGTTCTCGTCGATCGGCGCTCAGCGCGTCACCGGCCAGATCTTCGGCTACCTCGCGAGCTGTGACCCGGCCGAGCAGTCGGCCGCCGACATCGCCGCCGGCATCGGCATGAGCCGAGCCTCCGTGAGTTCCGGGACCCGCACGCTCATCACGATGCAAGCCATCGAGGAACGGCATCGGGTCGGCGATCGCAAGACCTACTACCGGCTGCGCGAGGGTTGGTGGCTGCAGGCCATCACGGCCAAGATGGCCGGCTTCGACCGCCTCACCGACGAAGCCAGACGTATCAGGGCCGCCGGTAGCGTGACCCGCACCGACGGCCTCGACGAGCTCATCGAGTTCTCCGAGTTCTGGAGCGAGGAGATCCCCAAGCTGCGCGAGCGCTGGGAGCAGCGGCGCAGCACCACGGAAGAGGGAACATGACCACCACCAACGGGGCAGCCCCCATCAAGACCGAAGGGCTGACCAAACACTACAAGGACGTGAAGGCGCTCGTCGAGCTGGACCTCGAAGTCGAGCAGGGTGAGGTCTTCGGCTTCCTGGGTCCCAATGGAGCGGGCAAGACGACCACCATCCGCAGCCTGTTGCACTTCATCTTCCCGACCAGTGGCGGAGCCTCCGTCCTGGGCGTGGACGTAGCCACCGATGCAGTCACCGTTCGCAGCCGGGTCGCCTACATGCCGTCGGAGTACTCGATGTATCCGAAGCTGACGGGCGCGGAGAACCTGGCCTACCTGGCCAACCTGCGCGGCGGTGTCGACGAGCGCTACGTCAACGAGCTGGCAGAGCGGCTGGAGGTCGATCTGACCCGCAAGGTCTCCGACCTCTCCACCGGCAACAAGCAGAAGGTCGGGCTCATCCAGGCCTTCATGAACAAGAACGAGCTGGTCATCCTCGACGAGCCCAGCACCGGCCTCGATCCGCTGATGCAGCAGGAGCTGCAGGCCATGATCCGCGAGGTGCGCGAGGACGGGCGCACGGTCTTCCTCTCCAGCCACAGCCTGGCTGAGGTCGAGCGCGTGGCCGACCGGGTCGGCATCCTGCGCCACGGCCACCTCGTGGTGGTCGAACGCGTGGACGCCCTCAAGCGCAAGGCCATCCGGCGCATCGACCTCGAGTTCGACGAGCCGGTGGAGGCGACCGTCTTCGAGCGGGCCAACGGTGTCCGCTCGGCAGAGGCCCGCGGCAACAGCGTGGTGGTCTCCTTCGAGGGCTCGGTCAACGAGCTGCTGCGCATCGCCATCGAGCACGACGTCGTCAACGTCAACAGCCGCGAGGCCGATCTCGAGCAGATCTTCCTCGAGTACTACCACGGGAACGGCAACGATGTTGCGTGACCGACTGCTCGGCAACGTCTTCAGCAAGACGGTCCGGGACTGGCTGCTCTGGACCGTCATCGCGACGGTCGCGCTGTGGTCGATCTCAGCGCTCTACATCCTCATCATGGGTACCTCGGGCGATGCCTACATGACCATGATCGAGGACTTCCCGGAGGCACTGTCCAACGTCTATGGCATGAACAACGGCACCGCCGAGGGTCTGGCCATGAGCGGCATCTTCTTCGTCATGGCGCCGCTGGTGCTGCTGACCTATGCCATCGGCCTGGGCTCCAGCGCCGCGGTCGGTGAGGAGGAGGCCCGCAGCCTGCCGATCCTGCTCTCGAGCCCGCTGCGCCGCCGATCGATCCTGTTCGCCAAGACGGCCGTGGCTGCCATCGGCGTGCTGGTCGTCACCGGCCTCACCTGGCTGGGCGTGGTCGTGCTCGCAGCGGTGACCAGCATGGACCTCTCGGAGCAGAACGTGCTCGGCGCCAGCGTCCAGCTGCTGGGCATGGTCTTCGTGTTCGGTGCGCTCGCCCTCGGCCTGAGTGCCTGGCGCGGCTCATCGGCGCTGGGCGTGGGTGTGGCCGCGGGCCTGGCTCTGCTGTCGTACTTCGCGACCACCATGCTGCCGGTGGTGGAGGAGCTGGCCGATCTGGCCAAGCTCACTCCCTGGTACCTGTTCAGCGGCGCCGACTCACTGGCGAACGGCGTCGACGTGGTCCTGCTCGTCATCGCCGCGCTCATCTCGGCGGCGCTCTTCGGGCTCGGCATGTACACGCTCGATCGCCGGGATCTGAAGGGATAGCGATATGACCACCACCATCCTGAAGGGCGTGCGCGGCTACCAGCGACTCGCCCTCACCAACACCTTCACCAAGGCGGTCATGGATCGCCTGCTGCTAGCGCTCGTGGTCGGGCTTGGCGTCGGCGCGATGGGCCTGTCGATGGGTCCGATGTGGCTGGCCCTCGAGGACGTCATCGGGGAGATGCTCGATCAGTTCCCCGAGCAGCTGCTGGCCATCGCCGGCGGCGCTGACATGGCCACCGCCGCGGGCTGGTACACCGGCGAGATGTACTCGATCGTGGTGCCCTTCGCGGTCATCTTCGTGGCCGCTGCCTCGGCTGCGCGCGCGTTCGGTGGCGAAGTCGAGAACGGCACCATCGGCCTGGTGATGTCGACGCCCACGCGGCGAACGCGACTGGCTACCGACAAGGCCGTGGCCATGATCGTGCACGTGCTCATCGCGGCCGGCCTGGTCGGCTTCTTGACCTGGATCGGCATCGTCGTGAGCGGTATCGATCTCGGAATCGCCGACGTCGTGGCCATCACGTTCATGCTCTCGTTGCTGGCGGTCTTCGTCGGTGGCATCTCGATGGTCATCTCGATCATCAGCGGGCGTGGCGTGCTGGCCATCCTGCTGGGCCTGCTCGTGGCGGTCGTGATGTACGCCTGGTCCAGCTTCCTGCCCATGGCCGATGCCATCGCCGACCTGGCGTGGTTGTCGCCATGGCACCACTACATCGCCACGGACCCCATGGGCAGTGGCGTCGACTGGGCCTCGGCAGCGCTGCTGACGATCCTGGCCGTGCTGCCGCTGCTGGCAGGCGTCTACCTCTTCAAGCGGCGCGACATCCCGGCCTAGCCGGAACCTGCCGACGACACAGCCAACGGCGGCCTCCCCATCGAGGGCGGCCGCCGTTTCTGCGTGTCCGACGCGGTCGGCGGCTTCAGCCGGGCGTCATGCCGCCCGTGACCGCGCGTACCACCGGCTGGCCACGAGGGCCACGGTGATCGCGCAGGTCGCACCGATGGTGATGCCGGCGAGCGTGTCGCTCAGCCAGTGTGCGCGCAGGTAGATGCGGCTGGCGGCCATGAGCAGGGCGTAGCCCACGGCCACGACGAGCCAGGTGCGGCGGCGTGGACCGGCCGGCACATAGACCAGCACGAGCGTGATGGCCAGGACGGCAGCGGTCAGCGAGTGGCCGGACACGAACGAGGAGGAGTGCTCCTCCACGAGACCGACCGATGGCCTGGCTCGCTCGTAGACGTTCTTGATGAGCACGTTCAGGGCCTCTGACAGGCCGACCGCAGCAAGCCAGACCACGAAGCCCGGCCAGCGCCGCTGCCAGGCGAGCAGCACGGCCACCGCCACCACCACGACCCCGCTGGAAATGGCGCCACCGACCGTGCGGGTGAGCTTCGCGGCCGACACCAGCAGGTCCTGCTCGAGTGACACGGCCCAGTCGGTCACACGATCGTCGACCTGCTGCACGACGTCGGCCAGGGTCGGCACGGCCAGCAGCACCAGCCAGGCCAGTGCCAGCAGCCACAGCAGCAGGACCCAGCGGCGAGACGAGGGCGAGTCGCAGTCGAGCGGTGGCGGGGGCCTCTCGTCGACCCCCGGACCCTGCGGTGCGACTGCGGTCATCGATCGGTCCTCGCGCTAGGGGCCGATCGGCGCCGGCCTATTCCTGTCGGTTGAAAGCCCAGATGGCAGCGCCCAGGGCGATCGCGCTCATGATCGCCACGACGACGACATCCTCGGCCATGCTAAAGGTGTGGTCGCCCACGGTCACGCCCAGGCCGAGCGAGCTGGCCTCGGCGCCGAGGAACACCTGCCGCACCGCGTCGACTCCGTAGGTCAGCGGGTTGACCTTGCTGATGACCTCCATCCACACGGGCACGTTGTTGACCGGGAAGAACACGCCCGCGAGGAAGATGAGCGGGAAGATGATGATCTGCATCATCGTCTGGAAACCCTGCTGGGAGCGCATGAACGAGGCCATGAAGATGCCCAGGCCGGCCAGCCCCAACGAGAGGATGATGATCATCGGGATCAGGCCGAGGATGATGCCCAGGTCCAGGTGCACGCCCAGGAGCGGCGCGAGGACGAGCATCAGCGCCACCTGGATCGAGGCCTGCATGGTGGCTCCGATGGCCTTGCCCAGGACGATGCCGGTGCGCGAGATGGGCGCCACCAGGATCTCTCGCAGGAAGCCGTACTCGCGGTCCCAGACCACGGAGATGCCGGCGAAGAGCGAGGTCGTCAGCACCGTGATGGCGATGATGCCCGGGTACATGAACTGGATGTAGTCGATGCCCGGGGCCATGCCCCCGATGACGTTGGTGAAGCCTGCCCCGAAGACGATGAGCAGCAGCAAAGGCATGGCCAGGGAGCTGACGATGCGCGAGCGCTCGGTGACGTAGCGCAGGAGCTCGCGGTAGGCCACCACCCAGGTGCCGCGAACGGTCTCTGAACCAAGCATCAGTGTCGTGGCCCCCTGCCCATGTTCTGGACCAGCTGCGCGTGCTCGCTCAGCTCCTCATCGCGGATCTCGTGGCCCGTGACCTCGAGGAAGACGTCGTCGAGCGTGGGCTTGCGCAGGCCGATGGAGGTGACCGGCTGGCTGAAGCCGCGCACGAACTCGGGCAGGAAGGACTCGCCGCCATCGACATGGAAGGTGAGCGTGTCGTGGCCCTTGGTGGCCTCGATGTCGAAACGGTCCCTGATCTCCGCCACTGCCGCGTCCAGATCCTCCGCACCCACGGTCACGAGATCGCCGCCGACCATGGCCTTGAGACCGGCCGGGCTGTCGAGCGCCTGGATCTCGCCGTGGTCGATGACCGCGATGCGATCGGCGTTCTCGGCCTCGTCCATGTAGTGGGTGGTGAGGAAGATGGTCAGGTTCTCGCGCTCCCGCAGGTCGAGCAGGTAGTTCCAGATGCTGCGGCGCGTCTGCGGATCCAGGCCCAGCGTGGGCTCGTCGAGGAAGAGCACGCGCGGGTGATGCAGCAGCCCGCGGGCGATCTCCAGGCGGCGCTTCATGCCGCCGGAGAAGTTGCGCACCGGCGTACCGCGACGATCCCAGAGCTCGACCATCTCGAGCAGCTCGCGCATGCGTTGGTCGCGGAGTTCCCTGGGGATGCCGTAGGCGTAGGCGTGGAAGCGCAGGTTCTGCTCGGCTGTGAGGTACTCGTCGAGCGTGGGCTGCTGGAAGACCAGGCCGATCGAACGACGCACGTCACTGCGGTCGTGCTGCACGTCGAAGCCGTTGAGGGTGGCGCTTCCGGCGCTGGGCTTGAGCAACGTGCAGAGCATGTTGATGGTGGTCGTCTTGCCGGCGCCGTTGGGGCCGAGGAAGCCGAAGATCTCGCCTTCGCGGATCTCGAACGAGACGCCCCTGACGGCTTCGATCTCGCCGAAGCTGCGCACGAGATCCCGGACCTCGACCATGGCGCCCGTAGGGGTACCGACGGTCATTCGTCCTCTCCGCGTTCGTGGTCATGGATGGGTTCGCGGTGATGGATGGGCTCGGTGCGCAGGCCGATCTCGTCGGCAGCGCGGATCATGTCGGTCAGTCCGGTCTCCAGGGCCGCACGCCCCTCGGGGCTCATAGCCTCGACCAGGCGCTCGAAGCGCTCCCGGAAGCGACGCATCAGCACGGCGGCCACCTCATGGCCCTTGGGCGTAGCCGACAACAGCACGCGGCGCCGATCCTGTGGGTCGGGCTGCCGCTCCAGGTAGCCGGCCTTGGCCAGCCGGTCCGCCAGGGAGGAGGCGCTCGCAAGGCTGGCCCCGGTGGCCTCCGCCAGCCCGCTCACTGACAGCGGGCCATGCTTGGCCACGACGAAGAGCGCCCGCAGCTGGTGGCGGGGCACGTCGATCCCGACTACGTCCTCCGGAGATGGTCCGAAGGCCGCGGCGAGCCGGTGCATCAGCTCGCCGAGCCGATGGATCGAGCCGTTGGGTTGCTCTGGGCTCATGGCCTTCGCTCCACATTGGGTTGATAGTCAAGCATCAGTAGATAGTCTACATCATGTTGAGTAATACGTGTCGGATCAGGGTGCGGCCGGTGCGTGCTACGGTCGAGGCCGAAGTGCGAGCGCGGGGGATCGATGAGCGACAAGGCACCCAAGACCGTCACGGCCTCGCTGGGCATGGAGCCGGGCACGCTGGCCACCGACGTGGCCGTCCGCCATCACCGCTTCGGTGTCGATGAGGCGCCACCGCGCTACGACAGCACCGACGCGCATCCGGACCCCTATGACTACATCCTCGCGGGGCTCGCCGCCTGCACGCTCATCTCCGTCCGCCTCTCCGCCGAGGCCAAGGGTTTCCCCCTCGAGCGGGCAGATGTCGCGGTCACGTTCGAGCGCTGTCCGCCAGAGGAAGAAGGTGGTCAGCCGGACCACATCACGCGCACCATCACGCTGCACGGTGACGAGCTCTCCGACCTCGAACGGCTCAAGCTGATCCGTGCTGCGAACTGCGCCGGCTACAAGAGCATCGTCACCGGCATCCCCGTCACCACTCGCGCGGCGGACTAGACACAGGAGCGTCCGCGGCGGCTCAGATCGGCGGTTCGGGGGTCGAGTGCGGTGGCGGCTCGTCAGCCACCTGTTGAGGCACGCTCCGACCGCGCCGCACCGGCCCGGTCCACCAGAACCAGAGGGCCACGGTCACTGCCAGCGCACCGAGCATCACGTAGAGCGTGGGTAGCGGGCCGATGACGCCGGCCATCCAGCCGGCGGCAAGCGTCGAGATGGAGGAGATGGCCAGGGCCAGGCCGAAGTCGACGGCGAAGACCCGACCGCGTACCCGGTCGGGCGTGGTCCGCTGCAGACCGAACGACGAGAGCGTCCACTGTGCACCGCCGCCGAGGTGGCCCACGAAGACGAAGGCCGCGGCCGCCCAGATGAAGGGCGAGAGGGGCAGTAGCGCGTAGCCCACGAGGTAGACCGCGAAGGAGATGCTGATACCGCGCAACAGCCGGCCCATGTCGTCGACCGCGAACGAGCGCGCCGCGAATGGCCCTACCAACGCACCCAGGCCCCGCGCGGCGAAGAGGATGCCCACGCCGATCTGGCCCGCACCCCAGATGTCGTCGCTGGTGATGGCCAGCATGTGCACGATGCCGGTGGCCACACCGAAGGTCGGCTTGGTCAGCAGCAGCGAGGCTACCGCGTGGTCTCGGCGCGCCAGGGCCAGCGTCTCGGTGACCGTTGAGATGAGTCCACTGATGCCGTGCGGCGCGTCCTCCGGGGCGACGCTGTCGGTCTCGCGCATACTCCGCTTCACTGACCACACGAGCGCGGCAGAGGCGAAGAACAGCAGCGGGTACATGAGGAACGTGACCTCGCGCCCGACGGTGGCCGCCACCAGTCCGCCGATCGCGGCTCCGAAGGCGACCATCGTGCCCCAGGCCGAACCGATGAGGGCGTTGGCCGTGGGCAGGTCCTCGCGGTCCACGAGGTTCGGCAGCGAGGCACTGACGGTGGGCTCGAAGAAAGCCGCGCCGAAGGCCAGCAGGCCCACCACCGCGAAAGCGATCCAGACGGTCTCGGCATCGACCGCGAACAGCAGCCCGATACAGACGATCCCGCGGGCGACGTTGGCGCCGGCCAGCATCAGCCGCCGATCGAAGCGGTCGGCGAGCATGCCCGCGATGGGCGTGGCCACCAGGAACGGCGCCATCTGCAGTACGAGGATGACCGAGGCCGCCGCCGTCGAATCGGTCGTCTCGAGGACGAGGTCGATGAGCGCCACGGTGGCGAACCAGTCGGCCGCGAAAGCGATGAGCAGGGCCAGGTAGAGGCGTGAGAAGTCAGGGTTGCGGCGCAGCAACCCGACGATGGGCCGGAGACGGTGCATTCGAAGCTTGAGTCTAGGCGGCGCGAGCGATGGTGGACGTGGCACACTCGCGACGATGAGCATCAAGCGACGGGTCCAGCGGCTGATCGTGCCTCGTGGCTCGGCCGAGACCGACGAGCTCGCCGGTGTGCCCCGCAGTGAGCACGGCACCATGCCGCCAGCGCTGCCGGAAGGCTGGGCCCTCGGCCCGCCCGACTACATCGGCATCGGCGTGCAGAAGGCCGGCACCACCCGCTGGTGGAAGCTCATCGTGGCCCACCCAGACGTCGTCGGAGACGCGCTCAAGGAGACCCACCACCTGAGCCACCTCGGCTGGCGGCCCATGTCCGAAGCGGACCGTGAGAGCTACTATCGCTTCTTCCCGCGGCCGGAGGGGGCGGTCGCCGGTGAGTGGACGCCGCGCTACATGAACGTGCCCGGCCTGGTCGACACGATGAAGGTACTGGCCCCCGACGCCAAGCTGCTGGTGATGCTGCGCGACCCGGTCGAGCGCTACCGTTCGGGCGTGGGCCACTGGCAGAAGCTCAAGCAGCGTCGCGGCAAGCGCTTGAACCTGTGGGCCGGCCGCAAGGACGCCTACGAGCGGTCGTTCTACGCCTTCGCGCTGCGTCCGTACCTCGAGGCCTTCGGGCGCGAGCGCCTGCTGGTGCTGCAGTTCGAGCAGAGCCTGCGCGACCCCGCGGGCGAGTACC
>CAYZDQ010000016.1:0-13615 GCA_964476955.1 uncultured Anaerolineaceae bacterium | reverse complement strand
ATGGCCTTCGCCAAGCTGCTGCGGAACCTGCTGCGCGACGAGGGTGTAGGCCAGCGCCTCGTGCCCATCATCCCCGACGAGGCCCGCACCTTCGGCATGGACTCGCTCTTCCAGGAGGTGGGCATCTACTCCGCGCTGGGCCAGCTCTATGACCCGGTCGACTCCAACCTCATGTTCTCGTACCGCGAGGACAAGGCCGGGCAGATCCTCGAGGAGGGCCTGACCGAGGCCGGTTCGACCGCCTCCATGCAGGCGGCCGGCACGGCCTACGCCACCCACGGCGAACCCATGATCCCGTTCTACATCTTCTATTCGATGTTCGGGTTCCAGCGCACGGCTGACGAGATCTGGGCCTTCCAGGACGCTCGCGGTCGCGGCTTCATGATGGGTGCCACCGCCGGGCGCACCACGCTCAACGGCGAAGGGCTCCAGCACGAGGACGGCCACAGCCTCGTGCACGCCTCGCACTTCCCCTCATGCCGCGTCTACGACCCGGCCTTCGCCTACGAGACGGCGGCCATCGTCAAGGACGGCATCGAGCGGATGTACGGCCCCGATCCCGAGGACGTCTTCTACTACGTCACGCTCTACAACGAGAACCACGCCATGCCGGAGCGACCGGCAGACGTCAGCGACGAGGACATCGTCAGCGGCCTGTACCGCTTCGCAGCCGCTCCCGAGGTGGGGGAGGGCGCCCCGCGGGCGACCATCCTCGCGTCGGGCGTGATCATGCAGCAGGCGCTGCAGGCGCAGCAGATGCTGGCGGAGCGCTATGGCGTGGCCGCGGAGGTCTACAGCGCCCCCTCGTTCCAGCTGCTGCGCAACGAGGCCCTCGATGTGGAGCACTCGAACCTGCACAACCCCGGCGCCGAGCGCGTGCCGTACGTGACCAAGGTGCTGCGGGAGCCCGCTGCGGCCGGTCCGGTGGTGGCCGTGTCCGACTGGATCGCAGCTTGGCCGGACCTCATCAGCCGCTGGGTGCCCACCGAGGCCTGGCGCTCGATGGGTACCGACGGCTACGGCCGCAGCGACACCCGTGAGGCCCTGCGTCGCTTCTTCGACATCGACGCGGAGCACATCACCGCCGCCGTGCTCGTGGAGCTGGCTCGGCTGGGGGCCCTGCCGACGAAGGATGTGCAGCAGGCCGTGGCCGATCTGGACCTCGAGCCCGAGGCGCCGTTCGCCATCGATCGCTGAGCGGGCCAGTACCAATGGGGTGGTAGTCACCCCACCGGTGTCTACCGCTACCATCGCTGAGACATGACCGGGACGACCCTCGCTCCGGGCGAGCCTGCCGACACCACGCTGGTCGAGGCTGCTCGTCGCGGTGATCTCTACGCCTGGGAACGGCTCGTGCGCCGATATCAGGAGCCGGTGTATCGCATCGCCTGGCTGGTGGTGCGCGACTCCGAGCTGGCCGAACAGGCGACGCAGTCCACGATGGTGCGCGCCTTCCGGGCGCTGCCCTCGATGGAGGACGACATCGGCTTGCTGCCCTGGCTCATCCGCATCGCCGCGGGCGAGTCGCGCCAGCAGCGACGCGAATCCGGGCGTCCCACGCCGTCCGATCGTCCGGTCGAGCGACACGTCGGCCCGCGGCTTCCCGCCAGCCCCATCCCCGGCCTGGCGCAGACGGCCGAGATGACGCCGGTCGAGCGGCGGGTCGTGGCCGAGGCCTTCGACCGCCTGGGTGAGGAGGACCGGCTGGTCATCGCCGTGCGCTACCTATTCGGCCTGTCGCGTACCGACGCCGCAGCCGCACTCTCGGTCGCGTCCGGCCTCGTCGACGATCAGCTGCAAGGTGCCGTCACCCGCCTGCGATCACGGATGGCGGTGAGCTGATGACGGTCGAACGCCACCCCGGATCCCTGCGCGCCCTCCCTGACGATCACCTGGGCACGATCGCCGTGTCGCTGGTGGTGGGCGAGCTGACCTGGCTGCCGGACGTGGCACCGGTGGTCATGGACCGCATCTCGCGCGATGCCGTGGCCTACCCGGAGCAGTTCGATCGGCGGCCGGTGGCACCGCTGCCGATGACGCCACCCCAGGGCGGTCCCTCCGCCAAGCGCGCGGTCGGGCGGCTGGCGGTATTCGCGGTCATCCTCGTCATCATCGTCGGGCTCGTGCTCTTCGCTGCCACCGTCAGTGCTGCTGCGGTCACCTCCCTGCCGATCGGTGAGATCGATGGCACGCTAGACGTGCGTCACATCCTTCACGTCGTCACGGAGGCTTCATGACCCAGTCCGCAACCCGCCGTCGGGCATGGTCGGCCCTGTTGCTGACCGGCGCCCTGGTGCTGAGCAGCGGCCTGAGCGTCGCTTCCCTCGGCGCCGACAAGAAGAAGGACAAGGCCACCGAGCCACCGGCGGCAGAGGCCGCGGCAGAACCCACGCCCACGCCGGAACCTACGCCTGAGCCCACGCCCTATCCCGAGTTCGACCCGGGCACGGTCACGGTCCGCACCGACCTCTTCGCGGAGGGCTTCACCGAGCCGGTCTACATCGCCGACGACGGCTACGCCAAGAGCACCTGTCTCTATGTGGTCGAGCGCGCGGGCGTGATCAGGATCGTCGGTCCTGGCGGAGTGCCGCGCAGCAAGCCGTTCCTGGACATCCGTTCCCGCGTCCTGTCCGACCATCCCGAGCAGGGACTTCACAGCGTCGCCTTCCACCCGGACTTCGAGAAGAACGGACGCTACTTCGTGCACTACAACGACCAGAACAGCGCCGCCGTCATCGCGGAGTTCAAGGGTGCGCCCTGCAAGTCCGGTGGCAAGGGCTCGGCCAAGCCCGTCAAGACGCTCTTCACCATCGGCCAGGACTACCCCAACAACAACGCCGGCTGGATCGGCTTCGGGCCGGACGGCAAGCTCTACATCCCGCTCGGCGACGGTGGTGGGCCCGCCCCCGGTGACCCCAATGGCGTGGGTCAGACCCGCTCGACGCGCCTGGCCAAGGTGCTGCGCGTGGATGTCCGTCGTGGTGA
This sequence comes from uncultured Anaerolineaceae bacterium, assembly GCA_964476955.1. Classification (GTDB taxonomy): domain Bacteria; phylum Chloroflexota; class Limnocylindria; order Limnocylindrales; family CSP1-4; genus JAFMJV01. The sequence continues at coordinate 10,630 of CAYZDQ010000016.1, read as the reverse complement.
TCTCATCGCTGCCGACAACCCCTACGTGCGCAAGCGCAAGGACGGCAGGTTCAAGTCCAAGGGCGGCTTCGCCCGGGAGACCTGGGCCTGGGGTCTGCGCAACCCGCGTCGGGCCAGCTTCGACCGCGCCACTGGCGACTTCTGGATCGGCGATGTCGGCCAGGAGCTGCACGAAGAGGTCGATCTCGTCCGCGCCGGCTCTGTGACGAAGAAGCGGGGCGCACCGAACTTCGGCTGGTCACACGTGGAGGGCGAGTCCTCCTGCCACCCGGCCAATGCTCCTGACTGTGACCCGTCCGAGTACGTGGCCCCGATCCACTCCTACGACAAGGTGCCGCCCCATCGGGCTATCACCGGTGGTTACGTCTATCGCGGTGAGGCCACCCCGGACCTCCAGGGTGTCTACCTCTTCAGCGACTTCCGCAGCGGCTACGTCTGGGGCCTCGATGCGGACGCCATCTACGAGGGCTTCGACGTGCCTGCCCACCAGCTGCTGGACGCGCCACAGGGGTTCGTCTCCTTCGGGGAGGATGACGCCGGGGAACTCTATCTCGTCGCGCTCGACGGCAGCATCTTCCGTCTCGGCGCCGAGGAGCGCTGACGGCTCCGCGAGGTTCGATCGCGGCATGACTGAACGAGCGCCCGACCCGGACGCGCTGCGCTACGTGCGCTACTGGGAACCAGTCCTGGCTCCCGCTGCCCACCGCCTGCTCGATCGCATCAGCGAGCCGCCGCGGGTCCTGCTCGACGTCGGCGCCGGCACCGGTTCGCTCACGTTGGCGGCGGCCGAACGCTGGCCGAGCACACGCGTCATCGCGCTGGACGCCACGGCCGCGATGCTGCGGCTGGCGAGTGAGCGGGCCGCGGAGCTGCCTGGCGACGCCGAGCGATTCAGCTGGCTCGCGGCCGATGCCCAGGACATGCCGCTCGGTGACGACACGGTCGACGCCGCAGTGTCGTCGTTCGTCCTGCAGACCGTCGATGAGCGGGTGCTCGTGCTCGAGGAGGTGCGGCGAGTGCTGCGGCCGGGCGGGGTCTTCGTGTTCGTGACCTGGCTCGCCGACGAGCTGCATATGGCGGCGGAAGAGGTCTATGCGGACGTCCTCGCCGATTCTGGGCTGAGGACCGATGAGGCCCGCTTCCGCTCACCGCGCCACGGTGACTACCGTTCGCTCGACGAGGCCAGGACCGAGCTGGACGCAGCCGGGTTCACCGAGGTCGAGGTGTGGGCCGACGAGCTGCGTGCGCACTGGACGGCGGAGGACTACCTCGAGTTCAAGGAGCAGCATGACGACCACGAGCTCTTCGAGGAGCTCGACGAGGCTGAGCGCGAGCGGATCCGCCAACAGCTTCGCGCCGCCTGGGCAGACTTGCCCGAGGCTGCCTTCGCGGTCCGAGGCCCGCTCGTGGGCGGGCTCGGCCAGGCGCCCTGAGTCCCCCCGCCGCGCGGCTGAGCTACGCCGCGAAGGGCGTGCCCTCCAGCGGCCGGCAGACCTTGCACGGTCGGTAGCCTGCATCTCGCGCTTCTTCGGCGCTGTGGAAGCGCACCTCGTGGCGCTCGCTGGTGCGTCGGGCATGACGGTACGTCGGATAGCAGTAGATGTTGGTGCTGTCCGAGCCGGTGTAGCGGACACCGCTGCCGGCAGCTCGCTCGAGCTCGGTGGTGTCCGTGCCCTCCAGCTCGAGCACCTCACGCTTGGCCTCCGGCCCACCGGCGCCGTAGTTGCCGATGTGACCGTCCGCGCGCACCACGCGATGGCAGGGGATGACGAAGGTGATGGGGTTGCCCGCGAGCGCCGTGCCCACCGCTCGCACGGCCCTGGGTCGACCGATCTCGCGCGCCACCCACGAGTACGGTCGCACCTCGCCGTAGGGGATCTCCATGGTCTTGCGCAGGACCGCCTGCTCGAACTCGGTCAACGTGTCCAGGTCGAGCGTGGGGCCCTCGGTACGCTGACCCTCGAACCGCTTGTGCACCTGCGCCAGCATCCGTGCCGGCATATGCGGGACCCGCCGGACCGGCCGGCCGTGTCGCAGCTCGTACTCCGTCTCGAAGCCGGTCGGGTCGCCCGATCGCTCCGCCGCACTGATGCCACTCGCGCCCCAGGCCACGAACAACGGCCCGATGGGTCCGTCGATCTCCGTCCAGGAGTCGATGAGCCCGACCTCGGCCATGACCGCGTCGGACAGCCCGTCCGGCGCCTGGCCCTGGGTCGAACGGAGTGCCTTGACCATCGCTCTTGCCTCCCGCATGTTCATCGCGCCACCTCGTGGCTTGCTTCTTCCATCTCTCGTGCCAGCGTCTCGCGCAGCAGGCGCACGCCCCGATGGACGTCCGACTTGACCGTGCCCAGCGGCCGGTCGAGGGCCTCGGCCAGCTCGGGGTACGAGAGCCCGATCACGTGGCGTAGCTCCACCGCCCGCCGGTACCGGCTCGGCAAGGCATCCAGGCGCTCGCGCCAGACCTGCACCGATTCCTGGCGCTCGGCCACTCGTTCGGGACCCGGCGCATCGTCCGCGTGCAGTTCGGCCACGCCCTCGAGCCCGGTCGTCGGAGCCGTCCGGCGTCGGGCCCGGTTGCGTGCGAGGTTGCCCGTGATGGACGCCAGCCAGCCGCCAGGGCGCAGCTCGCGGATCCGTCCGGCGTCATAGCCGGCCAGCGCCCGGTGGGCCCGCACGAAGGCGTCCTGAGCCAGCTCCTCGGCGTCGGCGGGACGCTTGGTGGAACGCAGGGCGATGCCGTAGACGAGGTCCTGGTAGTGGACCAGGAACTCGGGGAAGGCAGCGTCGAGATCTTCAGCCAGCCGGCGCGGGCAATCAGCACACACGCAGACAAGAACACGCGCGCTTCATCATCGGTTGCAGTGTGCCGTGTCATGGTCCTTCGGGCTTGCCATTCGGGACTCGGCCCGGCAGGCTGCGCCCACCGGAGGTGAGCCATGGTCAAGATCCGGCTCGCCAGTGCCGTCCTGCTGACCCTTGCCCTGGCGCTGTCGCCCGCTGCCGCTGAGCGGGAGCCGCGTACGCCGCTGCTGGAGGCGCTCGCCTTCCTGCCGACCGACGCGCAGCGGACCGGGTTGGACTTCGTGGACTGGTCGCAGCTCAAGTGGCTCCACGGCGGAGCGGACATCACCGGTGACAGCCCTCTGGGCGAGCGGCAGCGCCTGTTGCTCGACATCGCCCGCGCAGAGGCGGCGCCGATGCCGTTTGGCTTCGATCGTCTGCCCACGTGGTCCGAGGCCTGGGGCTGGGACAGCTCCGATCTCGAGTGGGAGGCAAGGGTGTACGGGGAGCTCGCAGTCATGCGTTTCGGTGAGCACTGGAACGCGCGGCTGCTGCGCGACGCCCTGACGCGCTTCGGTTACTCGATCGAGACGATCCCGGGCGGCGCGGTCTACCACCCCGACCCCACGGCCGAGGTCCCCTGGCACCTGCGCTTCGCGAACATGCACGGCCTGGACATCCATGGTCGGGCCATCACCGAACCGATGGTGCAGGTGGCCGTCAGCGACGATGGCCGGACGGTGCCCTTCAGTCGCTCCCAGGACGCCGGCCCGCGGTCGCGCGGGCTTCGAGGCGAAGCCTGCCCAGGTGGCCGCGAGCGGGTTCGGCCGTGCCGCAGCAGCGCTTGAGCGGCCGCTCGCCGCCTCCATCCTTGACGGCGCCAAGGCCTGCTCGGAGCGGGCCATCAGCTGGCTCACGGGCCAGGACCGGGAGATGGCGGCCTCGGTGGCGCCCCTGCACCGCTATGACGCACTGGCCGCCGGCTACACGCGAGTGGAGTCATCGTCGCCACCCCGCGGTCGCTATGTCTTCGCCTACCCACGCTCGCAGCAGGCGCGCGACGATCTCGCCGGGCGGGGGACGCTCGTAGAGGTGAGCTATCCCTACGTCGCGTTCGACCTGGCTGACGCCTGCGTCGCCGACTCGCGGCTCATCCTCGACGTGGCGCCGGTCGGTGGGTCGCCGGTCCACGTCCTGCGTAACGTCCAGACCTCACCGATCCTCTTCGCCACCTGCGGCGCCATCTGACTCAGCGCCGGCCCGCGTTCCATGGCGGGACCTTCGACACTTGGCGCGCCAGGGGGCCCGGGGCAGTCTCAGGGAAGGAGGTGTCCGATGCTCCTGGGCCGAGTCGCGGCGACGTCTCTGCTGGCCCTTGTCTTGATCTCACCAGCCGCCGCCGGTGGCGAGGACGCGCCGTCGCCCTTGCTCGAGGCCGTGGCCTACAGCCAGCCAGAGGCCGATCCGTCGGAGGTCAGCTTCATCGACTGGGCGCAGCTCAAGCGGCTGCACGGCGGCGAGGACGTCACCAGTGCAAGCCCTCTGCCGGATCGCCAGCGCTTGATGCTGGAGATCGCCCGCGCTGAGGCGATGCCTTTCGAGCTGGGCCTCGATCGCCTGGCGAGCTGGCCGGACGCCTGGGGCTGGGACAACACCGATCTCGAGTGGGAGGCGCGCGACTCCATCGACCGCATCGTGCTTCGCTTCGGTGCTGACTGGGATGCGTCAGCGTTCCGCGACGCGCTCCAGAACTTTGGCTACGAGTCGAGCTCCGTCGGCAAGCTGGAGGTCTGGCGCCCGCACGAGGACGCTCGAATGCCGACAGCGCTCCATCTCCTGGGGCCCGGAGATCCTGAGCCAGGGCAGCCAGACGTGACACGCCCAACGGCGGGCGTGGTCATCGGCCGGGACGGTCGGTCCGTGGTCATCCACCGGTTCGGCGATCTGGTCGCGGCCAAACGGCTGGCCCGCGCCTCTCGGCCCGACCTCGAACGCATCGCCGATACGCCGGCGGTGAAGGCAGCCGTACTCCTGGATCGGCCGCTGGCCGCGAGCGTCGCAGCAGGGCAGGAGTATCTGCCGTGCAGGATCGTCACCGATCAGAACCGGGACATGTTCGACCCGGGGGTCGCAGACGCCGCGGAGCATCTGCACCGCTACCAGGCGCGCGCCAGCGGCTACACGTGAGCGGCGGCCGGTAGTACGGCCGAAGGGCGAGTCGCCTTCTCCTATCGACGGCCCCGCGAGGCGCGGGAGGATATGCCGGTGCGGATCGAGCTGGCCGGGAAGCGGTCCCTGTGGGCAAGGCCATCGATGACCTTGCGGGCTACCGATGCGCGTGTGGACGGCACCGAGCTGGTCATCGACCTTGAGCCCGAGGATGGCTCGGTGACCCCGGAGCTGGCCGGGTGGCAGATCGTCGAGATGCCGGTCGCGCTCTGCGGCGCCGACGCGGAGCCAGGGGGTTAGTCAGTCCACGTAGCGGTCGTCGGCGTAGCACCACACGAAGCCACTCCCGACCGGCATCGAGGCCATCACTTCGTGGCCTGTCTCGCGGTAGTGCCGGCGTGCATCGCCGGCCTGCGAGTCACAGCACCCGACGTGGCCGCAGACGGCACACGCGCGCAGATTCCAGGTGCTGCCGCATTCCTCGCAGGCACTGCCGTTGGCTGTCGCGAGCTCAGCGGGTCGGTGGGCGCAAGCCTCCTTGGCGGTGCCCATCAGGGTTCGAAGCAATTCCATGGCGCCATCATGCCCCGCCACTCGTGACCTTCATGTGACCTGGCTCACTCCGGATGCCCGGCGACACCGGCCTCAACGCAGCAGGAAGCCGGCCCCCAGCGGGTCGCGCTCATCGAGCACGAAACGCGAGTGACCGGTGACGTACCCGGCACCCTGCACGCTGGTGATGACGGCGCTGTGCTCGCCGAGCGTGGTCGTGCCCTCCACCCGGCCGATGAAGCTCTCGCCGGTGATGCTGGCGTTGACGATGGCATCGCCCACCTCTGATGCGCCAAGCGCGTGGCGCGCGGCCAGCAGGGCGGAGGTGCCGGAGCCACACGGTGAGCGGTCGACCTCCGCCTCGGCGAAGACGGTCACGTTACGCACGGTGGCGTCCCGGGCGAGCCCATCGGGCGAGGAAGCAGGGTCGCTGTCGACGAGGATGGTGCCGTAGACGAAGCCGAGCGACTCGTCGAGCGGATGGCTCGGGGTGTGGTCGCGCCGCAAGGCCTCGGTGATGGCCGCGCCGGCTCGCGTGAGCTGCTCGATCTGCTCAGGCACGACGCGCATGCCCAGCTCCGCTACATCGACGATGCCGTAGTAGGCGCCGCCAAAGGCGAGCTGCACCGACAGGCCCTTGCGCTCGGCCGCGGCACCGAACAGTCGCACGCCGCGCGGGCGCATCACGAGGCCCTCCTCGTGCAGGTACGAGGGCACGTTGCGGAAGCGTACCCAGCGCACCACCGGCTCTGCGCCTACGCCCACGCTGACCTCTGCGCTGGCAGTCACCAGCCCGGCCGGAGTCTCCCAGCGGATCTCGGTGACGGGCGTGGTCGCGGGGTACAGGCCCTCCTCGATGAGACCCTGGGTGAGGGCGATGACGCCGTGGCCGCACATCGTGCTGTAGCCCTCGTTGTGCATGAAGAGCACGGCGATGTCGGCGTCCGCCCGCTGCGGCGGGAGCAGCACCGCGCCATACATGTCGCGGTGGCCGCGGGGCTCGTACATCAGCATCTGGCGGATGTGGTCGGCGTGCTCGCGCACCCACGCGCGGCGTTCGTTGATGGGGGCCTGCGGGATCGCCGGGTAGCCCGCGCGGATGAGGCGCAGCGGCTCGCCCGCGCAGTGCAGATCGAGCGTCTCCAGCGTCATGCGCGAACGGTCACGCTCGCGTGCCTGCTCCTCGCTCCAGGCCAGTGTGCGGCTGGTGACCTCGTCCGCGCGCGAGTCCGTACTGGGATCCTCCTCGGCGAAGGGGTCGGCCAGATCGGTGGACTCGAAGACGACCGTGAGCACGTGCTCCTGACCCTCCGAGCGCCAGCGACGGGAGCGCGGTACCCAGCCCCGCGTGGCAGCTTGCTGGCGCTCGCGCAGGTAGGAGCGCTCGGCCTGGGCACGGTCGGCCGCGGCGTATGTGCGGATGACCTGACTGGTCGACCGCTTCGCGCTGGTCCTCGCCATCGTGCCGGTGTCGTCCTCCTGGGCCGCGGTGGGAGCGCCCTCGCCCCTCGCCATCATAGCCGCGCACCCCGCAGGGGAAAGGCGTACCGTGACCGCATGAGCGAGTACGCATCCCACGATCTCCAGCAGCTGCGGCGACGCATCGGCGACGTCAGCCAGCTCGTCTCCACGCGTGCGGCCCGCTTGGCCGACGGGGCCGAGGACGGCGTCCGCGTCATCGATGCCCGGGCGGCCGGCGGACTCTCGGCCACGATCCTGGCCGACCGTGGTCTGGATCTCGGTGCGGTCTGGGCCGGCGGCCACCAGGTGGCCTGGCAGTCGACTACCGGCGCGGTGCATCCGGCCTACTTCCACGAGGCCGACTGGCTGCGCTCGTTCCACGGCGGGATGCTCACCACCTGCGGCCTGCAGAACGTGGGTCTGCCCTCCGAGGACGAGGGCCTCAGCCACGGCCTGCACGGTCGGGTCAGCAACATCGCCGCGCGCAACGTGACGCATCGCGTGATAGAAGAAGAGGGGCGGTTGACTGCAGAGGTCACCGGTGAGATGCGTGAGACCGACGTCTTCGGGGCCGATCTGCTGCTGCGACGACGCATCACGCTGCCCATGGGCGAGACCGTGCTCAAGGTGGAGGACGAGGTCGTCAACCAGGGCCACACGCCCGCCGGGCTGATGCTGCTCTATCACGTCAACGCCGGCTACCCGGTCGTGGCCGAGGAGGCCGTGCTCATCACACCGGCCGCCGAGGTCATCCCGCGGGACGAGAGCGCTGCCGGGGGGATGGGGCAGCGGACCGAGTTCCCAGCGCCTGTCGATGGCTTTGCCGAGCACGTCTTCCGCCACGAGCTGGCCCCGACCGAGGCGGAGACCGTGAGCGCATCCATCGTGAACCCGGGCTTCGAGCCGACCGGGGGCATCGGCCTCACCGTCAGCTGGGATCCTCGCGCGCTGCCGCGCATGTGGCAGTGGCGCATGCTTGGTCCAGGGATGTACCTGACCGGCCTGGAGCCGGCCAACTGCGGGCTGGCTGGCCGCGGCGCCGAGCGCGAAGCCGGCACGCTGGAGATCCTGGAGTCCGGCGAGCGGCGGGCCGCCGGCGTCACCGTCCGCGTCAGCCTGGGGGCAGCGGCGCAGGAGCTCGCGCAGCGCGCGTAGGGAGGCACACGAGGAGAGGAGCCATGCCCGGTCCCGGTTTCGATCTAGTCGGGGCGGAGGAGCTGGCCGAGCTGGGGAGGTCATCGAGAGCGGGCGGCTCAGCCGCTACGGCCCTGATGACGACAGCTTCCCGGCCAAGGTCCGCAGCTTCGAGCGGGCGGTGGAGGAACAGGCGGGTGTGGGTCATTCTCTCGCGGTCAACTCGGGTACCAGCGCGCTCTACCTGGCCCTGACCGGGCTGGGCCTCGGCCCCGGTGACGAGGTCATCGTGCCTGGCTTCACCTACGTGGCCACCATCTCGTCGGTGGTCTACGCACGTGCCACTCCCGTGCTGGCCGAGGTGGACGCCACCTTCAACCTCGATCCCGCCGACGTGGAGGCACGTATCACGCCGCGCACCAGAGCCATCGTGGCGGTGCACATGCTCGGCGCGCCCGCGAGCGTCGAGGAGCTGCGGGCGCTCGCCGACCGGCATGACCTGGCCCTCGTCGAGGATGCGGCCCAGGCCTTCGGGGCCCGCTACCGCGGGCGGTGGCTGGGCAGCTTCGGCGATGCCGGCGCGTACAGCTTCAACGAGTACAAGACCATCACCTGTGGTGACGGCGGCATGGTCGTGACCAGCGACGACGAGCTCTATGGCCGCTGCTTCGCCATGCACGATCAGGGCCAGAGCCCGCGTGGCAACGATGTCGAGGTCGGGGCGGAGCCGATCCTCGGGCTCAACTTCCGCATGACCGAGGTGCAGGGCGCCCCGCTCGTGGCCCAGCTGCGCAAGCTCGGTCGGATCCGCGCGCACCTGCACGACAACCGCGACTCGGTCATCGACTTGCTCGGGGGCACTCCAGGCCTCGGCTTCCGTGAGCTCGTGGATCCCGACGGCGATCTGGCCACGCATCTGGTGCTGGTGCTGCCGGACGCCGAGGTGGCGGCCACCGTCAGCGAGCGACTCGGAGCGATCACGCTCGACCACACCGGCATGCATGTCTACAGCCAGATGGAGAACCTGCTGAACCAGCGTACGGTGACCAGACGGGGCTGCCCGTTCGACTGCGAGTGCCACAGCAGCGACGTGCGCTACGAGCCGGGCATGCTGCCCGCGACCGACGCGCTGTTGGCCCGCTCGATGAGCTTCGCCATCGGCGTGGTCGATCCGAATCTGGCACCGTTCGGGGTGCGCATGCGCGACAGTGCCGACGTGGCCCGTCGCCGTGCCCAGCGCTTCATCGATGTCTACCGCGAGGTCACAGCCTGAACCAGCACCACCATCCCACCCGCCCGGCGCATGCCCGCGCGCTGGTTGCAGTCGTCGCCTTCGGTCTCATCGCGAGCGCTTGCGTGACCGCCACCGGTGATGACGCCACGAGTGCGCCGCCGGTCTCCTCGGCTATGCCCCCGACCGCGTCAGTCACGCCCAGTGCTGCGACCGCTGCGGGAACGCCGGCCGTGGACCTCTCGGCGGCACCACTCGAGAGCAACGGTCCTTCGGTCGCTCCGACCCCGGCTGTCCCGCGCATCGGCCTCATCGCGCTCGACGAGTCACAGTGGTACGTGCAGGACATTGGTCGTGGGGTCCGCCGCGCCGCGGAGGCCGCCGGTGTGGACCTGATCGCCTGTGACCCGGGTGGCAAACAGGCGGGCGTGCGGGCCTGCGCCGGGCAGCTCGCCGATGCCGGTGTACTGGGCTTCATCGGCATGCAGCCGTTCAACGACATGGCCGAAGAGGTCTGCAGCAAGATCGGCGATGTCCCAGCCGTAGGCATCGTCTACGACCAGGGGCCCTGCCAGGTCTCCAAGTTGGGAGTCGACCAGGTCGAGTCCGGTCGGTTGGCGGGAGCTGCGCTGGGTGCGCTGGCAGCCGAGCGTTGGGACTGTGACGTGAAGGCCTACGTGTCTCTGGGTTCCGGTGCTGGCGATGCCATCGGGTCCGCGCGCATGGACGGCTACCGCGCGGGCTTCCGGGAGCACTGCAAGCTGCCCCGGGAGAAGCGGTCGCTTTCTGATGCGCAGCACGTCATCACAGCGAAGACCCAGATGGGCGAGGTGCTCGACAAGATCGCCGCCAAGCCCATCATCGTCGCGGGCGTGACCGATCTCGCGGTCCTCGGCGCGCTCGAGGCGGCCGCAGAGGACGGTCGAGGGAACCACGTGTGGGCCGCCGGCCAGCTGGCCGATCCGGCCGCTCGTCAGGCCATCGCGTGCGACCGGCACTATGTCGCTTCCGTGGCGCAGTTCCCGGATCGCTTCGGTGACCTCGTCGTGCCGGCGCTCCTCGACGCAATCGAGGGGCGCGAGGCGGTGCCGACGCTCGCGGCCGAGCTCGGATCGGTGACCTCGGAGAACGTTCGCGAGCTGTTCCCGGACACGGCCGCCTGCGACAGCTAGGTGTACTTCCTCGGGAGGTTGTGAACACGCTCGGCGGGGACGGCACCCTCGATCCCGGTGTGGGGTCGGTGATGATTGGGCGGATCCCAGTCAACGTCGCAACACGGGCGGTGATCGGAGAAGTGTA
>CAYZDQ010000015.1:0-13797 GCA_964476955.1 uncultured Anaerolineaceae bacterium | reverse complement strand
GGACGACCCGAGTGCGTTCGCTCCGCCCGACTCTCCTCTCGAATCGGTAATGCACACTGAGGTCTACCGGGTTCGGGAGGACGTCGGCTCCGTCATCCACGGTCACCCGATCTACGCCACGGCGCTGGGTTCGACCGACGCTGAGCTCCTGATGCTGACCCATGACGCGGTGCTCTTCGCCGAGGGCATCGGTGAGTTCGACGAGGGCCCGGACCTGGTCACCGATGCGGCCCGAGGCGCCCGTGTGGCGTCGGCCCTGGGCGATCGACGCGCAGCCCTGTTGCGTAACCACGGCGTGGTCATCGCCGGCGAGGACGTGCGCTGGACGGTACTCACCGCGCTCGTGCTCGAGCGCGCCATCCGTTTCCAGTCGATCGCCGGCACGCTCGGCGAGCCGCGGCCCATCAGCGCCTCGGATGCCCGCGCGATGCTGCCGCAGAAGTATCGTGCTTCCTTCATGGACGAGTACTGGGCGGCCCTGGCGCGCCGCGTCGAGCGTGCCGGCAGCGCTGCGGGGGAGGGGCGCTAGCGGTGCGTATCGAACCCCGCGTCAACGGTGCCGCGGTCGCTATCGACGTTGAGCCGCAGGAGCTGCTGCTTGACGTGCTTCGCGGCCAGTTGGGCCTGACCGGCTCCAAGCGCTCCTGCGACGTCCAGGTCTGCGGCACCTGCACGGTGCTGGTGGACGGCCGGCCGGTGAGCTCGTGCACCTACCTCGCGGTGGAGACGGACGGACACGAGGTCACGACCATCGAGGGCCTGCGCGATACGCCCGAGCACGACCGCATCGCCGCCGCCTTCACCGAGCGAGCCGCGGTGCAGTGCGGCTTCTGCACGCCTGCCATGGTGCTGACCATCCATGCGCTGCGCGAGGCCGGCGACCTGGGCGACGAGGAGATCGTGCGTCGGGAGCTGTCGGGCAACCTCTGTCGCTGCACCGGCTATCGCGCCATCCTCGAGGCCACTGCGGCCCTCGAAAGCGACGAGGTGGCCTCATGACCACCGAGGCGCCGCTGCGCCCACTCACCTCGACCGGCCAGGTAGGCCGCTCGGTGGCGCGGGTGGATGCGGCCGAGAAGCTGCGCGGCGAGGTCGAGTACGTCGGCGACATGGTCGTGCCCGGCATGCTCCATGGCAAGGTGCTGCGTTCGCAGCTACCCCACGCCCGCATCGTCAGCATCGATGCCAGCGCCGCCGAGGCCATGCCTGGCGTGGTCACGGTGCTGACCGGCGCGGACCTGCTCGACACCGATCCGTACTTCGGGCATGCCATCAAGGACCGGCCCATCGTCGCCATCGACGTGGTTCGCCATGTGGGTGAGCCGATCGCCGCGGTCGCCGCGGTCGACGAGGCCACAGCCGATGCGGCGCTCGAGGCCATCGTGGTCGAGCTGGACGAACTGCCGGTCGCCGGCACCATCGCCGAGGCCCTCGCGCCCGATGCGCCCCTGGTCCACGACAGCCCCATCCGCAAGGGCCTCTTCCACGGGCTGGCCCTCGATGACGAGCGCGACGGCAACGTCTGCTACCGCTACGCCATCGACAAGGGCGATGTCGAGGCCATCTTCGCCACGGCCGACATCGTCGTCGAAGGCGACTATGAGTTCCCCGGCGTCTACCAGTACGCCATGGAGACGCACACCGTCGTGGCTGATGCCTCGGCTGGTGGGATCACCGTCTGGGCCACGTGCCAGCACCCCTTCCTGGTGCGGGCCGAGATCGCCGACCTCTTCGACGTGCCGCTCTCACGGGTACGGGTCATCGTGCCCTACCTCGGTGGTGGCTTCGGGAGCAAGTCGTACACGAAGATGGAGCCGATCACGGTCGCGCTGGCACGCAAGGCCGGACGACCCGTGCGCATCCAGAACCGGGTCGACGAGTCGATGGTCACCACGCGCCGACACGGTGCCACCTTCCACATGCGCACCGCGGCCGACGCCGACGGTCGCCTCCTCGCTCGGGACGTGGACGTCGCCTTCGATACCGGTGCCTACGCTGACAACGGCCCTCGCGTGGTGGCGACCGGCGGCGACGCCGCGCCCGGCCCGTACCGCTGGTCGGCTGTGCGCGTGCGGGCGGCGTGCGTCCACACCAACACCGGCCCGTCTGGCTCGTATCGCGCGTTCGGGGCCTCGCACCTGCAGTGGGCCGGGGAGTTGCAGGTGGACGAGATCGGCCGCCGTGCCGGGGTCGATCCACTGGAGATGCGTCGCCGCAACCTGGCACGACCGGGCGAGGACGTACGCGAAGGCGGCAAGCCACTCGATGCCGACCTCATCGGCGACATCGAGAAGGCCGCCGAGCGCCTGGGGTGGGGGGAGCCGCTGCCCGAGGGTCACGGCCGCGGACTGTCCGTGGGACTGCTGGCGGCCGGGGCACACCCGGTCTCGAGCGCGGTCGTGCGGTTGGAGGCCGACGGCGAAGCCATCGTGCTCGTCGGCTCCACCGACATGGGCCAGGGCCAGCGCACGGCCTTCGCGCAGATCGCTGCCGAGACACTGTCGATGTCCACCGAGCGCGTGCGCTGCCTGGGTACCGACACCCAGTTCACCCCCTACGACCGCTCCACCGGCGCCAGCCGCTCGACCACGCTCGCGGGCATGGCCGTGCATCGAGCCGCCGGTGAGATCCGCGAGGACCTGCTCGAGATCGCCCGTTCGGTCTGGCCCGAAGCCGACGAGGATCCGGAGTTGCGCGATGGTGCCGCCTGGTACCGAGGGGAATCGCGCAGCTACCCGGAGCTCATCGCGGTGCGTTTCGGGCTCTCTGGCGGGCAGCTCATCGGCGAGGGTGGGGTGCACCCCGCGGGCACCGGCTCCTACGCCGAAGGCCCGGTGTTCTGGGAGGTCTGCGTCGCGGCCGTGGAGGTCAGCGTCGATCGTGACACCGGGCTGGTCCGCGTCGAGAAGACGGCCACCGTGGCCGACGTCGGTCGGGCCATCAACCCCCAGCTCGTGGAGCGGCAGGACGAGGGCGCCACGATGCAGGGCATCGGCAACGCCCTGTTCGAGGAGATGTCCTACCTGGACGGCCTGCTGCTCAACGACAACCTGCTCGAGTACCGCGTGCCCTCGATCGAGGACCTGCCCGCGGAATCGGCTTGCATCATCGTCGAGAACGAAGACGGCCCGGGCCCGTTCGGAGCCAAGGGCTGTGGGGAAGGCGCCTTTGCCGGCGTCATCGGCGCCATCGCGACCGCGGTGGCCGATACCGGCGTTCGGGTCACAGCATTGCCACTGACGCCAGAGCGCGTCTGGCGCAGCATCCATCGGTCAGGTCAAGAGGAGGTCAAGGCATGAGCAGGTTCAAGAACGTCGCCATCATGGGTACCGGAGCGATGGGCCCCGGCATGGGCGCGGTGCTGGCGCGGGCCGGCATGGCCGTCCGCATGTACGACACCAGCGCGGATGCCATCGAGGCGGCCAAGGCCATGCATGGGCTGGCCTCGGGTGTGCTCGAGAAGCTGGAGACGCCCGACCAGGGCGGCGGCTCGGTCAGCTACGCCACGGACGTGGCCGAGGCCCTCGACGGTGTCGACGCCGTCATCGAGGCTGTGCCCGAGAAGCTCGAGCTCAAGAAGCAGGTCTTCGCAGAGTACGAGCAGCACACAAGCCCCGATGCGATCCTGATGTCGAACACGTCGGGCATCCCCATCACCAAGATCGCCGAGGACCTGCAGCATCCCGAGCGTGTGATCGGCACGCACTGGTCCAACCCGCCGCACCTCATCCCCATGATCGAGGTCATCCCCGGCGAGAAGACCTCCCAGGCGACCGTCGATGCCGCTGTGGAGATGATCGGCGACGTCGGCTACGTGCCGTCGCGCATCAAGAAGGAGGTCCCGGGCTTCGTCGAGAACCGCATCCTCTACGCCATCATGCGCGAGTGCCTGGCGCTGGTGGACGAGGGTGTCGTCGACCTCGATGAGCTCGATACCAACGTCAAGTGGGGCATCGGCTACAAGCTCGCGGTGATCCCGCCGATGCAGCTGCTCGACATGGCCGGCCTCGACATCTACTCGGCCGTCGCGAGCTACCTCAACAAGGACCTCTCCAACGAGCAGGGCCTCTCGAGCACCATCCAGGCGTTGGTCGATCAGGGCCGCCTCGGCATCAAGACCAAGGGCGGCATCTTCGACTACGACGACGAGAAGATCGCCGAGCTGCGTGCGCAGCGCTTCGGTGGCCTGGTCAAGGTGCGCAAGGCGCTGAGCAGCTAGGGAAAGGGGAGCAGTCTCGTGAAGATCTACCTACTCGACCTCGGGTCGCTCGTCATCGACCGCTCCGACGTCCTCTGGCACATCGATGTGGGTACGCCTGTGCGCTTCCCTGTGTACGGCGTCTACATCGACCACCCCGAGGGCAAGTTCATCTTCGACACCGGCTATGACCTCGACCATGTCAAGGCCGTGCTGCCGTTCGAGCTGCCCGAGCAGACCCCGCAGCAGACGCTGCCGGAGCAGCTGAAGCTGTGCGGCACGACACCCGACGAGATCGACTTCTTCGTCAACTCGCACTTCCACTTCGACCACGTCGGCGGCAACAAGTACCTCGACAACGCCACGCTCATCACCAGCAAGTTCGAGCTGCGTTCGTTGCTGGTGCCCGAGCCCTTCGAGCGGCTGGGCTACTCCGACGTGGATTGGTACGAGCGCGGTCGGCCGGTGAAGTTCGTGGAGGATGAGTACCGGCTCGCCGAAGGCCTGACGCTCTTCAACACGCCTGGACACACGATCGCCCACGTCTCGTTGCTGGCAGAGCCCGAAGGCCGCAAGCCGATGATCTTCGCCGGCGATGCGGTCTACACGCAGGAGACGCTGGACAAGGAGATCATCGGTGGTTTCCACCTCGATCCGACGCAGTCGGTGGAGGCCATCCGGCACATCAAGGAGATGGCCCGCGAGTTCGATGCGGAGATCTTCCCATCGCACGAGATGGAGACCTGGGAAACCTGGAAGCACGCCCCCGAGTACTACGGGGCCTGAGGAGGACACGCATATGGGCAAGCTCGAAGGACGCGTCGCCATCGTCACCGGCGGCGCGCAGGGGATCGGCCGGGCCATCGCGGGCAAGCTGGCAGATGAGGGTGCGACCGTTGTGATCGGCGACATCGCGGCTGACAAGGCCGAAGCCGCTGCCGCCGAGATCGGCGGCTTGGCCGTCACCACTGACATCGCCGAACCGGATCAGGCAGCCAACCTCGTCGATACCACGGTCGAGCGCTACGGCAAGCTCGACGTGCTCGTCAACAACGCGGCCATCGTGCCCTTCACCCCTTGGGACGACATCGACTTCGACGAGTGGCGCCGGCTCATCCGCGTCAACCTCGACGGCACCTTCCTGATGTGCCGGGCCGGGTCTGACGCGATGCGGAAGAACGAGTACGGACGCATCGTCAACCTGTGCTCCAACTCGATCCTCGCAGGCACACCCAACATGGCCCACTACGAGGCCAGCAAGGGTGGCGTCATGGCCCTGACCCGCGCCCTCGCGACCGAGCTCGGTGGCTATGGCATCACCGTCAACTCCGTGGCCCCGGGCCTGACCTCGAACGAGAACACCGATGCCAGCCCGCACGCCAACGCCTACGACTTCGTGGTCTCGCTGCAGGCTCTGCCGCGCCGGGGTACCTCGGAGGACATCGCGCCATCGGTCGCGTTCCTGGCCTCTGAAGAGGCCGGCTGGGTGACCGGGCAGATGCTGGTCGCTGACGCCGGCATGGTTCGCTACTAGGTCGGCGCCATGGCAACGTTCCGAGTCACGCGCCTGGGCACGATCCTGGCGGTGGCCGACGTCGATCGTTCCGCCGCGTTCTACCGCGACCATCTTGGCTTCATCATCGAGGCCACCTATGACGATCCGCCCTATGTGACCTTGATCCGCAACGGCGTGCGGCTCTCGTTCGCGGAGCAGGGTCATGCAGCCGACGACCGGCCCGGCGTCGAGATGGTGGCGCCCGACCCGGCCAGGCTGCCGGTGGTGCTCGTACTCGAGGTCACCGACGCGGCCACCATCCACGAGGCTCTGGTGGCCGACGGTGTGCAGATCCTGGCCGAACCGTTCGCGCCACCCTGGGGCGGGCTGCGCTTCTTCGTGGTCGATCCCGACGGCTACCTCGTGGAGATCGAGCAACCAGCCTAGGAGGCACGCATGAAGGCAGTCGTCCTCGCGGGGGTCGGTGATCTACGCCTGGAGACGGTCCCCGATCCCGAGCTTGTCGAGGCCGGTGATGCGCTGGTGCGTGTCACGCGCACGGGCCTGTGTGGGGCCGATCTCTTCCCCTTCCACGGCCACACGCCGGGGTTCGAGGACGGCACGATCCTGGGCCACGAGTTCGTGGGCGTGGTCGAAGCGGTGGGGCCGGCCGTCAGCGGCCTCGAGCGTGGCGACCGTGTCGTCTCCACCAGCACCATCAGCTGCGGCGAGTGTGCCCACTGCCGCGCCGGGCGTCCGTCGCAGTGTCTCTCGCGAGCGCTGTTCGGCTACTCCGGCGTGTACCAGCGCCTCGATGGCGGGCAGGCCGAGCTGGTGCGCGTACCGTTCGCGGAGCGCTCGCTGTTCGTGGTGCCTGCCGCGGTCTCCGATGATGCCGCCGTCTTCGTCGCGGACATGCTGCCGACCGGCTACAACGCGGTGAAGCGTGCCGACCTCGAGCAGGGCGACGTGGCCGCGGTGCTGGGCTGTGGCACGGTCGGGCTGATGGCCATCCTCTTCGCCCGGCGCGTGGCCCGGCGGGTCATCGCCGTGGACGGCATCGAGTCGCGTCGTGCGCTGGCAGCCTCGTTCGGCGCCGAGGCCGTCGCGCCCGAGGACGCCCAAGCGGCGGTCGAGGACGCCACCGAGGGGTTGGGGGCCGATGGCGTCATCGAGGCGGCCGGTGCCCCGGCTGCGCTGACCGCGGCGATGTCGATGGTTCGGGGCTTGGGCACGGTCTCGGTCGTGGGGGCGCACTTCGAGCCCGACTTCCCTTTGAACAACGGGCTCATGTTCGAGCGCGAGATGACCTTGCGAGTGACTTGGGGGCATCCCTTCAACGATCGTGCGCGCATCCTGGCCATGATGGCCGAGGGCACGATCGATCCACTGCCGGCGGTGACGCACCGGTTCCCGCTGGCGGAGGCCCAGGAGGCCTACCGCGTCTTCGATGACCGTCAGGCCGTGAAGGTGCTGCTCACTCCGTAGCGCTGCCGGCTGAGCCTGATCCCGATCTGCGGTACCAGCCCACGCCCAGGAACGCCGCGGCGATCGATAGTGCCAGCGCCAGCGGCGCCAACGTCCAGGCCGCGACTTCCTCGTCAGTGCGATCGGGGCGGCCGCCCCAGTGTGCGCCGACGTCGTAGTAGAGCTCGATCGACAGCGGATCAGGCATGCCCAGCAGCTCGAACTCGACGGTGGCGCGATGGCCCATGTCCTGTGGCCCCGGCGCGGGCCCGGGTTCCACGCGCGTCGCGAGGATCAGGGGATGGAACGCCGGCAGGCCACGCCTGACCACGGCGCCGACCGCGCTCTGGCACGCGGTCTCGTCCATGTCCTCGGCGCAGGTCGGTGCCGGAGCCGACGAGCTGACACCCACGGCCACGAGCAGGATCGCGCCGAGCAGGACGGCAGCGGCCGCGATGCCGACGGCGCGCACGCTAGGGCTTCGCGGCCAGCCTGGCCGCGGAGAGGGCGAGTACCTGGGCCATGGCCACGGCAGCGCTGACGCCGTCCTCGGACGCGAACTGACGCTCCCCTTCGGGTGTGTGGAAGGCCCAGCCGTCGGGACGACCCACGCCGATCAGCGCGCTCGGTACGCGCCGACTCACCGCTCCGAAGTCCGTGGCGAAGGGGAGGGCCGGTGGCTCGTCGATGAAGTCGCGCCCGGACGCGTGCATGGCCTCCCTCACCGCGGCGGTCGTGGCAGCGTGCGGGACGATGCCGGGCACGGTCGCACCGTCGGTCCAGACCGCCTCGAGACGATCCCGCAGGCTGGCGGCTAGGTCATCGAGGCCGGCTTCGTCCTCGGCCCACAGCAGGTAGGTCGCCTCGGCCACGAGGCCACCGCCATCCTCGACATCACCGTCGAGGACGAGCCGCTCGAGCATGCCTCGTCCGGCCGGCAGCACCCGGGCCGCCTCCAGCGCCTGCGCCGCGGCGTCGAGCGGCGGCTGCGCCGCGCCCTCGGCCAGCGAGCGAGCTCCGGATACGCGGCCACTGACGCGTCGCATCCAGAGCGAGGCCAGGGAGACCGTATCGATGAACTCGGGATGGACGTACATGGCCGCGTCGATGTCGTCCCACGCTCCAGCAGCCGCGCTCAGGGCCTTGCCGCTGCCACGCGCGACGGTACCCGGGGCGTGGATCTCATCAGCGGGACAACCCATCACTACGACATCGCCACTGAGTGACTCGCGCTGCTCCGCGAGTGCCGCGAGGGCACCGATGACGCCCCCGGAGATGGGACCGTGGCCGCACGAGTGCACGGCCCTGATGCCGCCCTCCGGAGGCACCGAGGCGACCGCGTCGTAGAGCGCCACGATGCCGACTGTCCGGCCCTGCCTGGTGCCACCCAGAACCGCCTTGAATCCGGTGGGCATGCCGGCCAGGCCAGGCTCCACGCTCAGTCCCAGCGAGCGCAACGTCTCCATCAGGTGCCCTGAGCAGCGAAGCTCCTCGTGGGGCAGCTCCGGGTGCTCATGGATGAACCTGATGGCGTCGCGGATCAGTGCGTCGTTGCGGCCCACTCCGTCCAGCAGCGACTGATCGGTCGGCCGGAGCATCAGTGCGATCCAGCGCCCCGCGCGGCCGCTCGCTCGGCGGCCTTGCTCAGGGCCCGCCCGATGAGGGTCCGTACCAGTGAGTGCTTGTAGTCGTCGCTGCCGTTGGAGTCGGTCACGGGCTCCGAAGCATCGGCACCGGCGCGGCCGACCTGGGCAAGGACTCCAGGCTCGATAGCCCCGGCCGGCTGGCCGATGACGAGCTCGGTCCCGGGCACCACGACCGGCACCACGCCGACCGAGCCGACGGCGATGCGCACGTCGCCGACACGCCCGTCCTCCACCGCGACACGGGCGCTCACGGTGGCTGCCGGTCGTTCATGGAAGGCGAAGCGCAGGTGGGACATGGCCGAACCCGCCGCCAGCGCCGGAAGCCGGACACCGCACAGCAGCTCATCGGGCTCGAGGGCCGTCTCGTAGGGGCCCAGCACGAAGTCATCGAGTGCCAGGCGGCGTCGCTCTTCACCGCCACCGAGCTCCACTTCTGCTCCTGCCGCCAGCAGGAAGGTGGCCGGGTCCGAGTGGGGATCGGCGAAGGCCAGGTTGCCGCCCAGTGATCCGGTGCTGCGGACGCGGACATTGGCGACGCGCCGCTCCATCTCCACGAAGTCCGGCCAACCCGACCGAGCCAGGGAGGACCGCTCCAGCTCTCGGTGGGTGACCGCGCCGCCGATCGACAGCGCTCCGTCCTCGACCTGCAGGCTTCGCAGCTCGTCGATGGGCTTGATGTCGACGAGATGCCCGTAGGCCGCGAAACCGAGCTTCATCAGCAGCAGCAGTTCGGTGCCACCGGAGTAGATGACCGCGTCATCGCCCAGCTCCGCGATGAGGCTACTGGCCTCCGCCACCGACGTCGCCGGATGGATCTCGAACGGCGCGAGCGCGGTCATCAGTCGGCGCCGCCCGAGGCCGAGAGTGACGTCATCGCCGCGGCCACACCGGCACCGACGTCGACCTTGGCGCCGAGATCGACGAGGCCCTGGCCCAGCGCGGCGAGGCCGGCCACCATCAGCATCGGACGGGCGGTCGCACCGAGGTGGCCGATGCGCACGAGGTTACCGGCCGTCTGGCCGGACGAGATCTGCACGCCGTAGTGCTCGCGGACGTGGTCGCGGACCTGGATGTCAGTGAGCCCATCGGGCACGTGGATGGCCGTGGTGCAGGCAGAGCCGATCTCCCTGGACACGGGCCACGGTCGCAGGCCCATGCCCTCGACCCCTGTCCAGCAAGCATCGTAGACGCGCTGGTGGCGTGCGATGGAGTTGTCCAGGCCTTCGTCGAGCAGCTGTGCGCAGGCCTCGTGCACGCCGTTGAGGTCGGAGACCGAGGGCGTGTACGGGAAGCTGCCCTTGCCATGCCAGGTGTCACGCCAGTCGAGGATCGAAAGGAACGAACCTCGCGGCGCATCCGGGTTGGCTTCGATGGCCGCCCAGGCCTGGTCGCTGACGGCCAGCAGCGACATGCCGGGAGGCCCGCCCAGGCACTTCTGGGGTCCGGCCACCAGGAGATCGAGCTGCCACTCCTCGGGCTTGAGCTCGATGCCGGCCCAGGACGACACGCAGTCGACGATGGTCACCGCGCCGTGACGCCGCGCGATGGGGCCGATGTCCTGCACCGGGTTGAGCGTGCCCGAGGGCGTCTCCGCGTGCACCACCGAGACCACGCTGATCTCGGGATGCTCGGTCAGGTAGGCATCGACGGCCTCGGCGCTGACGGCCTCGTCATAGGGCACCTCCAGCTCGTGCAGGTCTGCTCCGAGGTCCTTGAGCCAGAAGCCGAACCACTTGCCGAAGACCCCCGACACGAGGTTCAGGCAGGACGTGCCCTCGCGCACCAGGGAACGCGCGGCAGCTTCCAGGCCCAGGATGGCTTCGCCCTGCATCAGGATGATCTCGTGGCTGCTGGTGCCGTAGATCTCGGCGACCATCCGCTCGGTGTCTCGGAAGTGCTCCCCGAAGACGGGATCGTAGTGGTACTGGATGGGCGAGCCCAGGGCGGCGGCGACCCGGGCTGAGACGGGGTTGGGTCCTGCCGTCAGGGTGAGGTCTGCTCGTTCCACGATGGCTCCTTCGGCGACGCTTTCGGTCGGGTTGCTTCTGCTAGTCGTTCGCTGTCTCGTCTGCCGCCGCCAGCCGCTTGCCCAGGCAGGCCGCCGCCTGCTTGACCATGCGGCCACTGACGCTGCTGATGATGCCTGCGCCCATCTGCGCGGCGCGACCCTTGATGTCGAGCTCGGTGGACATGCGCACGCGCGATCCCTCGCCCTCGGGTGTCACTTCCATGACCGAGCGGACCCGGGCCCGCTCCGATCCTCCCGACGCCTTGCCGGCGCCCTCGATGACCGCGGTCCTCGTCTCGGGGTGGCGTTCCGAGATCTGGAGCGTGCCCTCGTAGCTGAACTTCATGGGCCCCAGCTTGACCGTGACACGCCCTGGGTAGACGCCTTCGGCATCGGGATCGCCGATCTCACCGCCCGGCACGCAGGGGGCCACATTCTGGAGGTCGAGCAGGAGCTCATAGGCACGATCGGGCGTCACGGGGACGGTGAACTCGTCAGTGAGCTGCATCAGCGGCTACCTCGGTGATAGGGGAGGCCCAGGGCGGACGGCAGGCGGGACTGTCGCGCGAAGATCACGAGCACCACCATGACCGAGATGAAGGGCAACATGAAGACATAGGAGGTCGCGATGTCGATGCCTACCAGCTGCAGGGCCGTCGCGAGCGACAGCGACATGCCGAACAGCAGGGCGCCCAGGACCGACCAGAACGGGCGCCCACGCGCGAGCATGGCGATGACGATGGCGATGAATCCGGCATCGCCGGTCACGAATGGCACGAAGGTGCCGGCGGCCACGATCGAGAGGTAGGCACCACCGACGCCGGCCAGGGTACCCGCGGTCAGCTCTGCGAATGTGCGCACGCGAACGACGCTGACACCCGCCGCATCGAGCGAGTCGGGTCGCTCACCCGCGGCGCGGAGGTTGAGCCCCACCGTCGTGTGTCGCAGCATCCAGCTGGTGAGGACCACGAGCCCGAGGGCGATGTAGACCGGCAGCGGTTGGGCGAAGATGCTCGGTCCCAGGACCGGGATGTCCGAGAGCACGGGGATGGCGAAGCCTTCCACCGCCGGCAGGCGCGGGAACGAGCGTGAGAACCAGGTCGTGTGCAGCAGGCTCGTGGCACCCTCGGCAGCCAGCACGATGCCGATGCCGACGACGATCTGATCCAGCCCCAGGCGGACGCAGAACCAGACCATGATCAGCGAGACGACGGCGCCGGCGATCCCGCCTGAGATGAGGCCCAGCCACAGGCTGTCGGTCTCGTTGGTAGCCACGAACCCCACGAAGGCACCGACCAGCATCATGCCCTCGAGGCCCACGTTGAGGACGCCCGACTGCTCGGCGATGAGCTCGCCCAGGCTGGCGAACAGCAGCGGCACGCCGGCCACGATGCCGCTCACGATGAACGTGGTCAGGAAGGTCTCGGTAAGCAGCTCACCCACTGCGCACGTCCTTCACCAGCGCCCGCAGTGTGATGGACTCGCCGCGCGCCCGTCGATCACTGAGGTACTGCGTACCCACCATGAACAGCAGCAGGATGCCCATGAACAGCAGCACGAAGTCGCTCGGGATGCCGGCCCGGCGCGCTGCATAGAGCCCGCCGATCGAGAGCATGCTGAAGAGCGCGGCAAAGGGGATCAGCGCCAGGGCGTTCATCCGCGCCAGGAAGACCAACGGCACCACGGCCAGGCCATAGGCAGGGTTCCAGTCAGCTCGCATGTAGCCGAAGATGCCCTGGATATCGACCGCCGCCGCGAGCCCCACGAGCGCACCGCTGACGAGGAACGCGACCACGATCATGCGGGGCACGTTGATGCCCATGTGCACCGCCGCCCGGGCACTGGCGCCCAGCACGTCGAGGCGCGTGCCGAACGAGGTTCGGGCAAAGACGAGATAGGTCAGGAAGCAGACGACCAGGCCCAGGATCACGCCGATGTGGACGGTCGTGCCGGGGATGTCAGCCAGCATCGCGTCGCGCGGCAGCACGTTGGTCTGCGGCACCGTGGCCTCGCCGTCAAAGGGGCCGCTCACCAGGACCACGGCCAGGTTGATGCCGATGAACGACATCATCAGCGTGGTGATGATCTCGTTGATGCCGTAGCGCGCCTTCAGGATCGAAGGCACCAGCGTCCAGGCGGCGCCGACCACCATGGCCACCAGGGCCAGCAGGATCCAGCCCAGCACCACCGGGACGGAGGCCATGATGGTGGGTCCGAGGCCAGCCACGAAGGCGGCGGCAAGCAGGTACTGCCCGTCCATGCCCAGGTTCCAGAGGCTGGCCCGGAAGGCGAAGATGAGACCGCACCCGATCAGCAGGATGGGCGCCATACGCGTGATGACGTC
Source organism: uncultured Anaerolineaceae bacterium (assembly GCA_964476955.1). Classification (GTDB taxonomy): domain Bacteria; phylum Chloroflexota; class Limnocylindria; order Limnocylindrales; family CSP1-4; genus JAFMJV01. The sequence goes on along the minus strand of CAYZDQ010000015.1, from coordinate 639 downwards.
GTAGCGACCCAGCTCGCGCTCGACGCCGGCGGTCCAGATGTCCCGGAAGAACGCGATGGGGTCAACGCCCAGGAGCGCCAGGATCAGTGCGGACGTGAGGAAGGCGAGCGCGATGGGCACCACGGCCAGCACCGTCGCGGTGCCCCAGCGCGACAGTCGGCCCTCGACCGGCTCGGCCGGTCCCATGGCATCCGGTGTCGCGGCCTTGGCTGTCACGACGGCAGCTCTCCGCCGACGATGAGCTCACCGATGCGCGACTCGGCCCCTGGTCCGACGTCCACCGTGCCCACGATGCGGCCCTCGAAGAGCACTGCCACTCGGTCAGACAGGTCCACCAGCTCGTCGAGATCGGTGGAGATGACGACGATGGCCACACCGCTCGTGGATAGCGCGCGGATACGCTCCCGAACCAGGGCGATGGTGCGCACGTCGAGGCCGTGGGTGGGCTTGTTGAACACCACCACACGCGGCTCGAAGGAGAGCTCGCGCGCCAGCAGGGTCTTCTGGATGTTGCCCCCGCTGAGAGCGCCGATGCGCGTCTCTTCGTTCGGGGTCCGGATATCGAACTCCGCGATGAGGGCCCGCGCTGTCTCGTCGATACGCGCGCGATCGATCGCACCGCGGCGCCAGAAAGGCGGT
>CAYZDQ010000014.1:0-13810 GCA_964476955.1 uncultured Anaerolineaceae bacterium | reverse complement strand
GTCTCGACGTTCACTAACAGCCTCGATGGTTCTCTCTGGGATCGTGGCGCGGACCGACGGTTCGGCAGCGGGGTCTTCGCCCACACGGGACCGAGCGGTTGCCACGAAGGTGCCTCAATTATCGCACGCGTCCCGCGCGAGCTCGCACAGGGCAGCCCTCGAGCGGTAGCTATGACGCGCTCGGAGGGGTGCGAGTGCGGGGGTGGTCGGTCCAGTGACGAAGAGGGGGGTAGTGGTACTGATGGCCCTGTTGCGAGGGGGCACCACCGTCAGGAGGGCCAGCGCGCCAAAGACCTGATAGCGTCCCTGACATGCCGGAACGCCAGAGAACCAAACGACCCCCGATCGATCTTGCCGCAGAGCTCGAGCGTGCCGTCGAACGCAACGAGTTCGGGCTCGAGTACCAGCCGATCATCGACCTGGGCTCTGGCTCCATCGGCGCGGTCGAGGCCCTCTTGCGCTGGCGGCACCCCCTGATGGGCACCATCGCCCCTGCCGACTATCTGCCACTCGCCGAGGAGACCGGGCTCATCGTGCCCATCGGCGAGCGCGTGCTCGACGCCGCCACGCGGCAGCTGCGCACCTGGCATCTCGGCTTCGCGCGCATGCAGGCCCTGAAGGTCAACGTCAACATCTCCCCGCGACAGCTCACCGATCCCGGACTGCTGGCGCACCTCCAGACGGTGCTGCAGCGCTCCGATCTCGATGCCTCCTCGCTGACCCTGGAGCTGGGCACCGGCTGTGCCGAGCATCCCGAGCCTATCGCCACCCTGGCCGATCTCGGCGTGGGCCTGGCACTGGAGGACTTCGGCCAGGGCTCGTCGCTCGACGATGTGCGTGAGATGCCACTGACCACGGTCAAGCTCGTGCCCACCTTCGCCGCCATGGCTGCCGGGGCTGACGATGACGTGGCCTTCGCCGAGACCGTGCTGGCGCTGTGCCGCGCCCGTGGCCTCTTCACCGTGGGCAAGGGCGTGGAGACGCGCGAGCAGGCACGACGTCTCGCCGTGCTCGGCTGCGACATGGCCCAGGGCTACCTCTACTCGAAGCCGCTCGGCTCGGAAGGCATCGGCACGCTGCTGGCGCGTGGTCGCGTCACGGCACCGAGCACCGTCCGCTAGCTCGGCGCGCCCATCGGCGCGCACCTGATCGCCTCCAGTTGCCCAGGGCGTCGCGGCGCCTCAGCCTGCCGGAGCATCTCTGTCTTGCCGATGCATCTCTGCCTGCCGGCGGCGCACGGCACCGCGCACGTCCGTGTCCCTGACCCGGCGCTGCGCACGTCCGTGAGTCCGGCCAGCAACTGATCAGATGTCACGCCAGGCGGCCCTGGCCAGATAGACCGGCGATGACCGGCAGCCCTGCAGTCCAGATCAGGCACGGTCATTCGCCATGGGGCATAGCTCATGCGCGCAACGGCATCGAAAGCGCTCGCGGAGCATGCCTGAGGGCGAGCGCAACTGCCCAAGGCCGCCTGGGGTGACATCTGACAGGGACGTGCGTGCCGGGAGATGTGGGCACCCACCGGCAAGTTGGCGAAGCGCACCAACCGGCGAGCTGGCGCGAAGTGCCCGGACACAGAACAACGGCCGGGAGGTCAGTGCCTACCCGGCCGTCGGAGCTCCGAAGCGCAGGGATCGGAGCATCGGTCGCAAGCGTGTCAAGACCGCGACCCCAGCCACCGGCCCGAGAGAGCGGGCCAGCGGAGGATGTGTTCTAGAAGAGGCCCATGGCGCTCATCACGCCGCCGTACAGGACGACCGCGCCGACGAGGCTGATGAGCACGAAGACTCGGCCCCGCGAGACGCCGTGGTGCTCGTCCATCGCAGCCTGGTGCATGGAGATGTCGTAGCTGGTGCCGCGATACCGCTCGGTCAGGGACATCTCCTGCTCGGGCTCTTCAGGGGCGGTAGTCACAGCGCGGACCGCCATCGGATCCCAGCGGCAAGCGGGGCAGATACCGGTCGTGACGTCGAGCTCGGTCTCACACTCGGGGCAGTAGGCGTTCATCGTTCCGTGTCCTCTGATGGGTTGTGTTTCCTGCGCTCGGATGTCGATGACGCCTTGAACAGTACGTATCCCGAGGGTCCTGCCGCCATCCCTCGTATGTCCCACGATCTGGGCGGTGGGGTCGGCTGCGGTGCATTCCGGTGCGCGAGACCCCCTCCTACCCGCGTGGAGCATTGGTACTGCCCGCGGGGGTCCCGGCGTAGGGCATTCGCGGGTCGTGCGCTACGATGCCGACGACGGTGTGCGAGACACGCCGACCCGAGGTGAGCGTTGGATAGCGTCGTCCTTCTTCTGAACGCCGACTACGAGCCACTCAACGTCTGCGACCTGCGCAGGGCGTTCCGGCTCGTCTTCGGCGCGAAGGCGGAGGTCATCGAGTACGACCACACCGAAGTGCGGACGCCCACGGAGGTCCTGCGTGCGCCATCGGTGATCAAGCTGCAGTACCGCATCAAGCGCCCACGCCCCCGCGTGCGCCTCTCCCGCCGCGAGGTCTTCGCCCGCGACGGCCACATCTGCCAGTACTGCGGTGACCGCTCCTCGAGGCTGACGCTCGACCACGTCATGCCTCGCCATCGCGGTGGCAGTCACAGCTGGGACAACCTCGTGGCTGCCTGCAGCAGCTGCAACCACCGCAAGGGCGGCCGCCTGCCCGAAGAGGCCGGCATGCGCCTGCGAGTGCGCCCATACGAGCCCAAGTGCGACGTCTACGAGATGTACTCGATCTACCTGGCCGACCCTCGCAACGAGGCCTGGCGCGACTACCTCACGCTCAACCGCTGAGCGACAGCACACCCGTGCCCGGCCATCGCAGCGGGACCCTCGACAGCACCGCGGGCAGCCCGCCCTTCCCCGTCGATGCGGAGGTCCTGGCCGTGCTCGGCCAGCTGTGGTCTGCCGGCCACGGTGCCTACCTCGTCGGCGGTGGCGTGCGTGACGCGCTGCTCGGCCTTCCGGTCAGCGACTGGGACATCGCCACGGACGCGCGGCCGGAGCGGATCCTGCGCGTCTTCCCGGGCTCCAGCTACGAGAACCGGTTCGGCACGGTGGCGGCCCGAGGCATGGAGATCACCACCTTCCGGCGGGACCATCGCTACGCCGACCATCGGCGGCCGGACGCGGTCACCTTCAGCACGGACATCTTCGAGGACCTGGCTCGCAGGGACCTGACCATCAACGCCATCGCCTGGGGCTGCCGCGGACCGGATGCGGCGCCCCGTGTGGTCGATCCCGCGGACGGCCGGGGTGACCTCCAGGCCCGACTCGTACGCGCGGTCGGAGATCCCAATCGTCGCTTCGACGAGGACGCCCTGAGACTGCTGCGCGCGGTGCGCATCGCGGCTCGACTCGACTTCACCATCGAGCCCATGACCCGCCTGGCCATGACCGCCCATGCCGCCGACGTCGAGTGGGTCTCCGAGGAGCGAGTCGGCCGCGAGATCCGGCGCATGCTCACAGCCGAGTCGCCGTCGCGGGCGATCCTGCTGCTGGACGAGACCGGGGTGCTGGCCACCGTCCTGCCGGAGCTGGCCTCGCTGTCGGAGACGATGCTCGAGCGCACCCGGGCCACGCTCGATGCCGCCGTCGCGGCCTCACCGGGGCACGAACGGGTGGCGCTGGCAAGCCTGCTCGTGGAGGTCGGCCCGGAGGCGGCGCGCACGGTGCTCCAAAGGATGCGCGTGGGGGGTCGCGACATCGAAGCGGCGGTCGCCCTCATCGCCGCGGCTCCGGAACCCTACTCCTCCGATTGGAGCGAGCCCGACGTGCGCCGCTTCATGGGCCGCGTCCCTGACGACCTGCTCGAGGACCTGCTGGCCCTGCGTGCCGCGCGGGCCGCGGCCATCGATGCCACCGACCCGGAGGCTGGCCGGCGTGAGGAGGAGCTGCGGGGGCGGGTGGCGGCGGAGCAGGTGGCGGCGACGCCGTTGACGGTGGCTGACCTGGCGGTCGACGGTCGCGACCTGCGCGAGACGCTGGGTGTGCCCGAAGGTCCCTTGATCGGCACGCTCCTCTCACGACTGCTGGCCGATGTCATCGAGGACCCCGCGCTCAACACGCGCATGACGCTGCTCACGCGTGCCAGTCTCGTCCTCGACGAGATCGTGCAGCACGGGCCGGCCGAACCTCGCCCCCCTCGCACGACCATCAGGTAGTCTCGGCAACGTGATCGAGCAGATCCTTCAGGCCGACCGATACCTGCAGGTCGACCAGGTCGACAAGGCCAGGGACATCTACGGGCGGGTGGTGGACATGGATCCCGGCAACGCCATCGCCGTCGTGGGCCTGGCGCGCTGCGCCTTGGCTGAGGGCGATGATCGCCGCGCGCATGCGCTGGCCTCCCAGGCCCTCGAGATCGACCCTGAGAACGACATGGCACGGCGCATGGAGGCCCGCCTCAGCGAGATCTTCAGCAACCGCGGCGAGGCCGTCGAGCGCACGAGCGCCGCCGCCACCCCCAGCCCTCGCGAGATGCGCTCGGTGGTGACCGACGAGGCGGCCGCAGGCGCCGCCGACTCCCCTGCCCTGGCCACGGCCGATACCGCCGCTACGAACCCGGCCCCCGCCATCACGCCCGCACCGACATCCACGCCCGCACCGACATCCACGCCCACACCCACACCGACAACGCCACCCACACCGACAACGACCACGTCGCCCCGCACCGCAAAGGAGCCACCTGTGCGCCGATCCATCTTCGATCGACTGATGGGCCGCTGATGCGAGTCCTCGTCACCGGCGGTGCCGGCTACATCGGCGCCATCACCGTCGAACAGCTCATCCTCGCGGGCCACGAGGTCGTGGTCCTCGACACGCTCGTGACCGGGCACCGCGAATCGGTCGCACCCGGCGCCGAGCTGGCCGTGCACTCGTTGCGCGACAAGGAGGCCGTGGTAGGGGTGCTCAAAGAGCACGACATCGAGGCCGTGCTGCACTGTGCCGCCCGCTCGCTGGTGGCCCAGTCGATGCAGGATCCCGCGCTCTACTTCACCGAGAACGTGGTCGGCGGCATCGCACTCCTCGACGCCATGCGCGAGGCGGAGGTCGACCGCATCGTCTTCAGCTGTACCGCTGCCGTCTACGGCGAGCCCGACCGGGTGCCCATCCGCGAGAGCTTCCCGGCCCAGCCGGTCAACCCGTACGGCGCATCCAAGCTGGCTTTCGAATCAGCCATGGGCTGGTACAAGGCCTACGGCCTGCGTTCGGTCTCGCTGCGCTACTTCAACGTGGCCGGCGCGAGTGAGCACTACGGCGAGCGTCACGACCCCGAGACCCACCTCGTGCCCAACGTGCTCAAGGCCGCGCGGGGTGGTCCGCCGCTGGCGATCTTCGGCGACGACTACCCCACCGCCGACGGCACCGCCATCCGCGACTACATCCACGTGCTGGACCTGGCCGATGCCCACATCGCGGCCCTGGCTCTGACCGGCGAGATGGAGGCCGGCCAGGAGATCTGCAACCTCGGCTCCGGCTCCGGCTTCTCGGTCAAGCAGGTGCTGGACGCCGCCACCGGGGTGGTGGGCGCGGACATCCCACACGAATACGGCCCCCGACGTGCCGGCGACCCACCTGCGCTCATCGCCTCCAACGACAAGGCCGAGGAGGTCCTCGGCTGGCAGCCGCAGCGAGGCTCGCTGAGCGAGATGATCGGCTCCGCCTGGGCCCTGCTGCAGAAGGGCACGCCCGACTGACCGACGATGCCTGACCGCGAGCCGCTACCGGTCCCGGACGATCCCCGCGAGTGGACGCCCATGCGTGCCTACCGCGGCCGCCGCTCGTTCAAGGTGAAGGACGCCCTGGTGGAGCCGCTCTGGAGCGGCACGCGCGTGCTCGCTCATGTCACGGTCGACCCCGACGGCGAGCCACCGGCGACCGTCGCGCTCATCGAGGAGAGCGGCCTGGAGCTGGCCGGGGAACTGCCCGAGCTCGCCCGCACCATCGGAGCCGGCGTGCTCGCACTCGACGCCATCGTCGACGGGGTCATCACTCGCCAGCTCACGCTCGACGGGGTGGGCGCGGCGGCCATCCCCGAGATCCGCAGCCGGCCCACGGAGATGTTCGTGCGCAGCCGCCTCGACTTCGACGTGCAGGCCCGCGGCCCCATCGAGGAGCAGGCGGCCGAGGCCGATCCCGTCGACGGCTTCGTGGCCGTGGACCTGCTACGGCTCGACGGCACCGTCCTGCTCGACATCCCGCTGCTGGAGCGCAAGCGGCTGCTGGAGAGCATCATCTCGCCGGGCCCGCTGCTGCGGACCTCCGGACATGTCCGGCCGCCGCACGATCCATGGGTGGCGACGTGGAAGTCGATGGGTCTCCGGGGCGGGATGCTCAAGGCCGCCAACAGCCGCTATCACCCCAATGACGACACCGTCGAGTGGCAGGTCGTGGAGCGGCTCAACAAGCGTCGCTGACGATACCCGCCCGGAACGCCGCCGAGGACTCGCTGACGGCCCGCTTGGGCTAGGCTCACGACATGCCTGATCGAGCCCTCCCGGAAGCCCTGGCCGAAGAGGTCAAGCGGCTCGGCCCAGCCGACATCATGGTCGGCATCCCCAGCTTCAAGAACGCGGCCACCATCGGCCACGTGACGCGGGCGGCCCAGGCCGGGCTCGTGCAGTACTTCCCTGATTCCAAGCCGGTGCTGGTCAATGCCGACGCCGGTTCGCCCGACGGCACCGGACGCGTGGTCGTGGAGACCCAGCCACCCGACTACGTCGAGCGCATCCTGCTGGTCCGTCCGCGCAACCGCCTGCAGCGGATGAGCCTGACCTACCCCGAGGTCGACGGCGTGGGCGGCAAGGGCGCGGCCCTGCGCACCATCTTCCAGATGGCCGATGCGCTGGGCGTGGAGGCGCTGGTGGTCGTCGACTCGGACCTGCGCTCGATCGTGCCCGAGTGGATCGAGCTGCTGGCGGGGCCCATCCTCAAGGGCGGCTTCGACTACGTGACCCCGCAATACCAGCGCTACAAGTACGACGGCACCATCACCAACACCGTCACCTACCCGCTCACACGCTCGCTCTACGGCCTGCGCATCCGCCAGCCCATCGGTGGTGACTTCGGCGTCAGCGGGGACCTCGTCAAGCACTACCTCGAGCAGGACGACTGGACCAGCGACATCAGCAAGTTCGGCATCGACATCTGGATGACGACCAAGGCCATCACCGGTGGTTTCGCGGTCAGCCAGACACGTCTGGGTGCCAAGATCCACGACCCCAAGGACCCCGGCGCGGACCTGGGCCCGATGTTCAGCCAGGTCGTGGCCACGATGCTGCGCCTGACGGTGGAGCACGCCGACCACTGGCTCAGCGTCCACGGCTCGCACCAGGTGCCGACCTACGGCTTCGAGCGCTACGCCGATCCGCCACCGCTCGACGTGGACATCGTGCGCCTGCTGACCGCCTTCACTCGCGGTCGCGCGGCCAACGAGGACGCCTGGCGGCTGCTCTTCGCGCCGGACCGCATGGTCGCGCTCGAGGGCCTGGCCGCCGAGGCGCAGGCCGCGCTCGACGAGATCACCCGCTCGGACACGCCCTCCTCCGCCGACGATGCCGAGTTCCACTTCAGCGACGACCTGTGGGCCCGCATCATCTACGACCTCGCGCTCACCGCCCGCGGCTCGACCATGGACATGGACCGGCTCATCGCCGCCCTCGTGCCGGTCTACTTCGCCCGCGTGGCCAGCCTCGTCATCGAGGCCCGAGACATGACCACGCAGCAGGCAGAGACACTGGTCGAGCGCCAGGCTCGGGCCTACGAGCAGGCCAAGCCCGGCTTCGTCGAGCGCTGGCAGGCCGGTGAAGGCCTGAAGGCTCGCAAGGCGCCGCGCAAGGCATCACGCAAGGGATCCAAGTCCGGCAAGTCAGCCGCGGCGCGCAGCAAGGCGAAGAAGGCATGACCTCCCACGGCAACCTGCCCAAGTCCATCGTCATCCCCCTCGCCAACCCGCGCACGGCGGCTGACCTCGTGCGTATCGGCGCGGCCCTGCTGCAGGAAGACGGCGCCATCACGGCGCTGTCGATCGTAGAGGTGCCAGAGGGCGTGCAGCTCTCCGAGGGCGCCACACGTGCCCGCCAGGCCCGCCGGCTACTGCAGCGCGTGCTCGAGTTCGTGCCCGAGGGCGTGGAGCTGCGCACGGTCGTCCGCATCGGCCGCCGTGCCGACGAGGGCATCGTCGAGCTGGCTGCAGAGGAAGAGGCGGACCTCATCCTCTTCGGCTGGGGTGGTCCCGACCGGGCCCGCCGCAGCGTGGCCGAGAAGGACGACTTCCAGCCCGTCTTCAGCCCCACCATCGACGAGGTCATCCGCGAGCGACCCTGCGACATCGCCGTGGTCAAGCAGCGCGGCATCGGTGAGGTCAGCCGTATCGTGGCTCCGGTCCGCGGTGGGCCCCATGCAGAGCTGGCACTGGGCTATGCCTCTGCCCTCTCGGGAGCCTTCGAGGCCGACCTCGACGTGCTCCACGTGGTCTCACCCGACCTCGATCCCGCCATCAAGGCCAAGGCCCAGCGCAACCTCGGTGTCTTCGTCGAGCGACACACCGGCGATGCCTCGTCGGCCGTGGTGGTCGAGGGCAGGGACGTCACCGAGACCATCCTCGGTGAAGCCGACAAGGCCCAGCTCGTGATCATGGGCGCCACGGCCACGGCCCTCGACAGCCCGGGCGCTCCACTCTTCGGCCAGCTCGTGGAGCACGTGGCCCAGGAAGCCTCGCCTACGGTCATCGTGGTCAAGACGCGCGACGTGCCCACCCGCGCCACCTTCGTCGAGCGCGCCCGGGAAGAGGACTCCATGGAGGCCGCGGAACAGGCGGCCACCTCGCTGCGCAGCCTGCCGGCCAAGGTCGACCGCTGGTTCGGCGAGTCCTCCTTCGACTACACCGAGTTCAGCGATCTCAAGCGCCTCGTAGAGCTCAAGGAGAAGCGCGGCCTGACCATCTCGGCGGTGCTGCCCACGCTCAACGAAGCTGCCACCATCGGCCCCATCGTGCGCAGCGCCCGGCGTGAGCTGATGAAGGTCGTGCCGCTCATCGACGAGCTGCTGGTCATCGACTCCGACTCGGATGACGAGACGCGGGCGATCGCCGAGGACGAGGGTGCCCGCGTGGTCATCCATCAGCAGGTGCTGCCCAAGTACGGCGCCTATCGCGGCAAGGGCGAGGCCCTCTGGAAGAGCCTCTACGAGACCAGCGGAGATCTCGTGGCCTGGTGCGACACCGACGTCCGCGAGTGGGACCCACGCTTCCTCTACGGCACGCTGGGCCCGCTGCTGACCGAACCGCGTTTCGGCTACGTCAAGGCCTACTACCAGCGCCCGATCGTGCAGGGTGGCGTGCTCACCGCAGGTGGCGGTGGCCGCGTCACGGAGCTGGTGGCCCGGCCCCTCATCAACCTCTTCTTCCCCGAGCTGTCGGGCTACATCCAGCCGCTCAGCGGCGAGTATGCCGGGCGGCGCGAGGTACTGGAGGACATCCCCTTCTTCACCAGCTACGCGGTCGAGATCGGACACCTCCTCGATCTTTCCGAGAAGCTGGGCATCGCGGGCCTGGGCCAGGTCGACCTGGAGATCCGCCACCATCGCAACCAGGATCTCGAGGGCCTCTCCAAGATGGCCTTCGTCATCATGCAGGCGGTGATGAAGCGACTCGACGAGCGGGGACACACGCCGCGCATCGGTGACCTCGGGACCTCCATGAAGCTGCCCCGCTCGGCTGCGCACAAGCTCTCGCTGGACGTCATCGACCTGGCCGACATCGAGCGCCCACCGATGTCGCGTATCCCCGAGTACAGGCGCTTGCGCGGCCTGCCCGAGAATCCGCCCGAGTAGCCGGAGCCCACTGCCCATGTCCGCCGTCCGACCACTGCGCGTGCTCGTCGCGCCCGATTCGTTCAAGGGCACCTTCTCCTCGGTGGTGGTGGCGGACGCCCTCGCGGAGGGCTGGTCGACCATCCGTCCCGATGACGACGTCGCGCTCACGCCCATGGCCGATGGTGGTGAGGGCACGCTGGACGCGGTCGAGGCCAGTGGCGGTTGGGAGCGCCACCAGGTCGCGGCCAAGGACCCGCTGATGCACACGCTCACGGCCTCGTTCCTGCGCTCGGAGCAGCGCGCGGTGGTGGAGATGGCCTCCGCCTCCGGACTCTCGCGAGTGCCGGCCGGGAAGCGCGATGCCATGGCCGCCAGCACCTACGGCACCGGCCAGATCCTGGCTGCAGCCATCGCCCTCGGCTGTCGCGACATCGTCATCGGCTTCGGCGGCAGTGCCACCACCGACGGAGGAGCGGGCCTGCTGGAGGCCCTCGGCGCCCGCTTCGGCGATGCCAACGATGCGGACCTGGGGCCTGGCGGCGGAGCGCTTGGCGGCGTGGCCAGCGTGGACTTCGGCGACCTCCCCGATGTGCTCTCGGAGGTACGGCTGACGGTCGCCTCCGACGTCACCAACCCACTGCTCGGCGAGCGCGGTACAGCGGCGGTCTTCGGACCGCAGAAGGGCGCCTCGCGGACGCAGGTGGCCGAGCTGGATCGCAACCTGCGCCGTTTCGCGGACGTTGTCGAGGGCACCATCGGCCGGCCGCTGCGCTACGAGTCGGGCACCGGCGCCGCCGGAGGAGCCATCTTCGGGCTGCTGGCGGTAGCGGATCGGTTCGCCTCCCTGGAGGTGCGTCCCGGAGTGGAGGTGGTGATGGAGCTGACCGGCTTCGACGAGGCCGTGACCTCGGCCGACCTGGTGCTCACCGGTGAGGGGAAGGTGGACGGCCAGACGAGCTTCGGCAAGACCGCCATGGGCGTGGCTGAACGCGCTTCCGCTGGCGGGGCCCGCACGATCTGCTTCGGCGGGGGCGTGACGCCGGAGGGTGCGGAGTTCATGCACGGCATCGGCGTGGTGACCATGCCGGTCACGGAGCGGCCGATGACGCTCGAGCAGTGCCAGGCCGCGGGTACGCCTCCGATCGCCCGCGCGGCGGCCAGGGCCGCCAGCCTCGTCGACCTGGCCGGGGTCATCGGGTCTTGACCGCCGCCAGTGGCACCCGGCGGCGGCCGGCCAGGCGGCGGGTGGCCGACCCCATCAAGCCCTGGGCCAAGCGGCTCAAGGTGGCACGGCCGGACCTCGTGGAGTACGTGCTGGAGGGCGTGCAGTCGCTGTACGGCATGCCCGTATGGAAGCGGGTGCTGGACCCGACCTCCGAGCTGATCCTGGTGATCCTCACCCAGAACTCGGCCGACATCAACGCCGAGAAGGCCTTCGATGCGCTGCGCCTGACCTATCCATCCGACCACTCGCTGGTGGAACGAGCGCCACTCGAAGAACCGGAGATGGAGGACTACCGTCCGGGCTGGGGCGGAAGCGGCTGGGCGGTGCTGCCACCGCCCGACTGGACCCGCGTGGAGGTCGCGCCCATCGAGGAGCTCACCGACGTCATCCGACCGGCGGGGCTGGCCAACCAGAAGGCGCCGCGCATCCAGGCCTCGCTGGCGAAGATCCGCGAGGAGCGCGGTGACCACTCGCTGGAGTTCCTCGGACAGATGGAGCCGCTGGTAGCGCGTGACTGGCTCACGAGCATCGACGGCATCGGTGTGAAGACCGCCTCGGTCGTGCTGATGATGTCGTTCGGCATGCCCCTGATGCCGGTGGACCGCCACGTGGACCGCGTGTCCAAGCGCATCGGGCTCATCCCGCCCAAGGTCTCTGCGGCCGAAGCGCACGATCGCTACCTCGCGCTGCTGGAGCCGGAGCAGTGCTACCCCCTGCACATCGGCCTCATCACCCACGGTCGCAAGATCTGCGAAGCACGCGTGCCCAAGTGCGACGCCTGCCCGCTCGCGCTCCGCTGCCGCTACGTCGACCGCCGCGCGCCGTAGGGCAGCGGCGGCTCAGCCGGCAACCGTTCGATCCGCAGCTCTATTGGTCCCCTGAAGACGCATGCCCGTCTCGTCGTAGGACGTCGGGGCTGTGGCTCGGCCCATTCCATGTCCGGTTTCGGGGCCCAAGGCCACCCCCGCGACCAGTTGCCACTCGCGTCGGACGATCGGGGTCGCATAGTCGGTCAGATGTCCGCGAGGGGTCCGTTGGCCAGCTGATGAGCCCGCGGATCGGCCCGAGCCCATCGGAGCCGACTCGATTCGTGCACGGGCAGGTGTGTACACCACCGCGAATCGGGCACCAGGACGGCTGCGACCCGTCTAACGGACCCCCAGTGGACATCTGAGCGGGATGTGAGGATGGGATGTCACGCCCGCCCGCGAACGAGCAGGGTCCTGGACCGACGAGCCGGCCGCCTGGCCGTCCGAGAGCAGGACCGGGATTGGCGCTACTCGGATGTGCACGCGCGATCGGTGACCATCTCCGATGCCCTGCGCGAGCTGGGCATCCGGACAGGGCACGGCGTGGCGCTCATGGCGCCGAACTCCGGGGCCTTCGTCTCGTCGTTCCTCGGGATCGCCCGAGCCGGTGGCGTGATCGCGCCCTTCAACGTGCACTACCAGCAGCAGGAGCTGGTCTACTACCTGCAGGAGACCAGGGCGGCGGCCGTCATCGCCGCTTCGGATCTCGTCCCCGTGGTGTCGGAGACACTCGATGCGCTGGCGGATCCACCGTCGGTGATCGAGATCGAGGCCGACGGCAGCTGCCGTGTGGCAAGACCGCGACAGGGTGGCATCGACGCGAGTGCAGCCTGGGGTTCCCCTGATGCGCACTCGGGCGAGACCACTCCGATCCTGCTGCAGTACACCTCCGGCTCGACGGGTGCACCGAAGCGCATCATCCGCACGAACCGCATGCTTCTCGATGAGCTCGAGCGGCTGTCGACGGCGTTCGGCCTGAGCGAGGACGATCGCTTCCTCGGAGCCGCCCCCTTCTCGCACGTGAACGGTCTGGTGCGAACGATGATGACGTCGATGTACGTCGGCGGCACGCTCTATCCGGTCCCCGCGTTCGGCAGGCGGCCCGTGCTCGATCTCATGACGAACGAGCGGATCACCTACTTCGGCGCGGTCCCCTACATGTTCGCGATCCTGGCGCGGTCACCGATCCGCGGGCACGTGGACCTGTCCAGCCTCCGCGTCGCCTTCTCGGCCAGCGCGCCGCTGCTTCCCGACGACAACCGGCTCTTCGCGGAGAAGCACGGAACGTACGTGAGGCAGCTCTACGGCTCGACCGAGACCGGAACCATCAGCGTGAACCTCCAGGATCCAGCCGACGAACGCCTCGAATCGGTCGGGCTGCCGCTCGACGGGATCAGCATCGAGATCTGGGAGGAGGATGGGAACCCCGTGACGTCGGGAGAAGAAGGCGAGGTGGTCATCGCCAGCCCGCACGCCATCACTGCCTATGACGGCAACCCCGGGGCCACCGCCGCCAGCTTCCGCGACGGGCACTACCTCTCGGGAGACTTGGGCGTGAAGGACGCTGATGGATACCTGACCCTGACCGGTCGCAAGAAGTTCTTCATCAACCGCGGGGGGTTCAAGGTCAACCCCAACGAGGTGGAGAAGGCCATCCTCGGTCATCCCCGGGTCACGGAGGTGGTGGTCCTCGGTGCCCCGTCGAGCTTCGGGGACGAGGTCGTGCGGTGCGTGATCGTCAGGGACGGTCCGTGCACCGAGGACGAGATCGTGGAGCACTGCCGCACACGGATCGCCGACTACAAGGTGCCCAGCCTCATCGAGTTTCGCGACGACCTGCCCAAGAGCCCGACCGGCAAGATCCTGCGCAGCGAGCTGTAACACTCGACACGAGGCCTGCGCGCGGAAGTCCCGAGCGGCGGGGTCAGCGCATGAGCGCCACGATGGCGCTGAACGTGAGGAT
>CAYZDQ010000013.1:8998-13920 GCA_964476955.1 uncultured Anaerolineaceae bacterium | reverse complement strand
GGTCGCGCTCGCCCGTTGAGCGGCAATCCGCGGCACCCACGAGCAGCACGGAACCCGCGATCGGCGAGTCGGCCAAGCCCGAAGCGCAGGACCGAGCAAGCTCGACTCCGTCCGTGGGGTGGGCCAGTGGCACCTGTCTTAGACAGGCCCCGCGAAATCGTTGTCATGTGCTCGGACCACGGGCGTAGACTGCCCCGCAGGAGCCTCAGCGTCTCCGAGGAGCCAAGGAGGGCGACGCGTTGGATGTTCCAGGCTCGAAGTAGAAAGGGAGCTCTACGAATGAAGCGATCTCTCATCGCTATCGCAGGCAGCGCTCTGCTGGTCGCGTCGCTGCCGCTGGCAGCCGCCGCGCAGGACGAGAAGAAGACCTTCTACTGGGTCTCGCACGGCGCGCCCACCGACCCGGTGTGGACGTACTTCCTGCAGGGTGCGGAGATGTGGGCCGACAGCACGGGCCACACCGTCAACACCTCCTTCCACAGTGGCGACGTCCCGTCCCACCAGGAGGCAGTACGTGCCGCCATCGCCGCTGAGGCCGACGGCATCGTGACCAGCAGCCCGGATCCCGGCAGCCTCATCGAGGCCGTGGCCGAGGCCCGTGCCGCTGGCATCCCCATCGTCAACATCAACACGCCCGATCCGGATGCGGATTGGGACGCCTACGTCGGCGGCAACCTCGTCGACTATGGCGAGGCGTGGGCGCAGTACCTCGTCGACAACGGCCTCGTGGAAGAGGGCGACTTCGTGTGGATGCCCGTCGAGGTTCCCGGCGCCACCTACGGCGTCCAGGAGGAAGAGGGCATCGCCAAGGTCTTCGAGCCCATGGGCATCACCTGGGAAGTCACTGACGCGACGCTCGACCAGGCCGAGATCATCACGCGCATGAGCGACTACCTGCTCGCCAACCGCGACAAGATCGACGCCATGATCGGCCTCGGTGACCTCGTTACCGGTTCGGTCGCACGCGTGTGGGACCAGGTCGGCGTGGCCCCGGGTGAGATCCCGGTCGTGGGCTGGGGCAACTCGCTCGACACCACCCAGGAAGTCCTGAACGGCTACGTCAACGCCGCGCAGTGGCAGGACCCACTGGCTACCAGCTGGATCGGCCTGTCGATCGCGGACATGGGCGCCGAGGGCATCCCGCCGGGCTTCGACGTCATCGTCGGTGCGCTGTATGAGGCTGACACCGCTGCCGTCTACGACGCCATCCTCGCGGGCGAGTAGTCGCCTGACGGACTGACCGGACCACCTGGTCCGGAATAAGCACCAGGGCCGGGGACGCGCGTCTGCGCACCCCGGCCCTGTGATTCCCGGAGGCGAGACAGGCCATGGCAGCACGGATCCACTTCATCGTCACGGCTGAGCTGGAATCGACCATCGAGGGATCGCTGCTCAACGGTGGTGTCTCACCGGAGCTCTCGAACGAGCAGGTTCGGCCCTACGGCTGGCGTGACGACCTTCGCCGTCGTGACGGCACCGTCGTGTCGGGCGTGATGGTCCCGGCTCCGGTGTGGCTCATCGAGGGTGCTTCACGCATCATCCTCATCGACACTGGGGTCGGGGATGTCGACGAGATCGACCGATTGCACGCGCGTCACGGCTCGATCCGCTGGATCGTCGAGCGCAACGAGGGCCAGGACCTGGTCGAGGGGCTCGCGCGGCACGGTGTGCGGCCGGCCGATGTCGAGCTCGTGGTCCTCTCGCATCTCCATTTCGACCATGTCGGCAACAACGAGCTGTTCCCCAACGCCCGCTTCGTAGTGCAGCGCGACGAGCTGCCTCAGGCACTGGCACCGCCGAAGTTCTGCATGTTCTATTACCCCGAGTACAGGTACAAGATGAGCGCCATCCTCGATCGGCTCGATGTGATCGACGGAGATGTCCAGATCGACCCGCACGTACGCCTGCTCAAGATCGGTGGCCACACCCCCGGTTGCCAAGCCACCCTCGTCGATACCGCGGCCGGCGCGGTCTGCCTGACGAGCGACGCCATGTACAACTACCGCAACATCGAGCTGGACTGGCCGGTGGGTTCGTTCTGGGATCTGCCGCAGCTGCTCCGCGGCATGGCGCGCATGCGCCAGGAGGCCGATATCCTCGTGCCGCAGCACGACTGGCAGTTCCTGCAGGGATACCCGACCGGGTCCGTCGGTTGAGACCGGGCTATCTGTACGTGACAACTACTGCCCGCCGGACCTGCCTGCCGATCTCCCACCCACTACCATCAGTTCACCGCGCAAGCACGCTTGGGACAGATCGACCATGACCGACTCGACACCAGCCGCATGACGGCTGCGACTCCAGCCCGACAGAACTCGCTCTGGGAACGCATCAAGCGAATCCTGGCGCAGCCTGAGGCCGGCCCCTTCACGCTGCTGGTCGGCGCCATCATCGCCTTCACGCTGCTGTCGGCCACGTTCATCTCGGTCGGCAACATCAGCAACCTCATGGCCTTCACGCCCGAGCTGGGCATGATCGCTTTGGCCATGACATTGCTCATGACGTCAGGCGAGTTCGACCTCTCGGTCGGCTCCGTCTTCGGCTTCACGGCGGTGGTCATGTGGACCATCGCCAACGAGACCACCTTCGGCATCGAGGTCGGCTTCCTCATCGCCATGCTCATCGGCGTCACGATCGGCCTCGTCAACGGCTGGTTCGTGACCCGCCTGCGCGTGCCTTCGTTCCTCGTGACCCTGGGCATGCTGCTGGTCGTGCGCGGCATGGCGCTCTACCTCACCAGCGGCTTCCCACAGCGCACCTGGAACGCCGAGTCGCCGCTGCTGGACATCATCGTCGGCGACTTCTTCCTGCCCACACCCTTCGGCGACCTGCGCGTGTTCATGTCCATCTTCTGGTTCGCGCTCTTCGCGGTCGTCCTCGGCTACATCCTGATGGTCTCCAGGTACGGCAACTGGATCCAGGCTTCAGGCGGCAACCCGGCTGCGGCCCTGGCCCGTGGTGTACGCGTGTCGCGGGTCAAGGTCAGCCTCTTCGTGCTCACCTCGGTGATGGCCGCCTACGCCGGCATCACCAGCTCCATCCGCGTCTCGACCGCCAACCCCAACTCCGGCACGGGCTACGAGCTGGAGGTGATCGCCATGACCGTCATCGGCGGCACGGTGCTCACTGGCGGCAAGGGCACCATCATCGGCACGGTCATCGGCGTGTTGCTCTTGCGCATCATGCGCAACGGCATCGTCATGGTCGGTGTTCCGGGATTGGCCTACAACATCTTCATCGGCGGCATCATCCTGGGCATGATGGCGCTGCACTCGTACATGGCCCAGCGACAGCGAGCGGTGATCTAGCCATGACCACGACCACCGCGGGCGAGTTGGTACGCATGGACCACATCTCCAAGTTCTACGGTCGCGTGCAGGCGCTCGACGATGTCAGCCTGACCATCAACCACAACGAGATCGTGGGGCTGCTCGGCGACAACGGCGCCGGCAAGTCCACCCTCATCAAGGTCCTCTCCGGCGCGGTCCCGCTGACCAGTGGCGACATCTACGTCAACGGCAAGAAGGTCGCCATCAACCGCACCAATGATGCCATCGCGCTCGGCATCGAAACCATCTACCAGGACTCGGCCCTGGTGAACCAGCTATCGATCTCACGCAACCTCTTCCTCGGCCGGGAGCCGATCAAGGGTCCGCGCGTCCTCAATCGGATGGACAAGGACAAGATGGACGAGGTCGCGTCCAAGCTCATGCGCGAGGTCGGGATCACCAAGAACATCCCGCCCAAGACCGCTATCAGCGCGCTCTCCGGTGGCGAGCGTCAGGCGGTGGCCATCGCGCGCGCGATGCATTTCGACAGCGAGCTCATCATCCTCGACGAGCCCACCAACAACCTGGGTGTGGCCGAGACGCAGGGTGTGCTGCGCTTCGTGCGCAATGCGCGCGACACCGGCCACTCCTGCATCTTCATCGCCCACAACATCCACCACGTGTTCCAGGTGGTGGACCGGATCGCGGTGCTGCGTCGAGGCCAGGTCGTGACCGATCAGATCGACCCCAAGACCACCACCATCGAGCAGGTGGAGCGGGTCATCACCGGCGACCTCGATCTCGTCGATGGGCAGCTGGTGCCCTCCGCTGAGGCGATCGCGCTGGCCGCGGCCGAGGGCAGGCCGCCCCCCGTCGCCTAGGCGACATCGCTGCGCGCGAACCAAGCGCGTTCGCCAGCGTCACCGCTCGCGAGTCGCCTAGCCAGCGTCACCGCTCGCCCGTCGCCGTCGCGCTCCGTTGGCTTTCGCCACCTGCCGTTGAACGGGCGATCATGACGCGCCCGCCACGTCGTGCCCGGATCTCTGCCGCCTGCCGGGCAGATCTGACGCGCCGTGCCGTTGCGCGGCAGGAAGCGGAGCGATCCGGGTGCAAGTCGCGGGTTTGGGCGTCACTGCCGTCGAACTCGCCCGCTGCACGGCAACACCCACCCAGTGACGGATGGCGCCGAGCTCGCTTCCTGCATCCGGTTCGTGGCATATCCCGCATCGGCTGTTAAGGCCCGCTCCGCAGACGGTGGTGCCGCCTTCCCGAGGGCCGGCCGCGAGCCCATCGGTCAGGCGTCGACCAGGAAGAGCTCGGTGCGCCAGGCATCTGCGCCGCGAGCACGACTCCACGCCGCCGCGACCCAGGCTATGCCGTCGGCATCGAGCTCCAGATCCTCGACACACGCCGCCTCGTCGAGCGGCCTCGTCAGCTCACCCTCGCGGAACAGCACGAGCTGGCGGCAGCCGTCGCGGGCCACTGGCGTCAGCCACAGTGCGCCGTTGGGACCGGCCGCCATGAGCGCGTTGGGCGAATCGTCGTGGTGGTGGGGCCCTTGGCGCGGGACGCCGTCACTCTCGCGCAGGATCGTCCAGTCTTCACCGTCGTAGCTGGCCAGCAGCGTTCGCAACGGCCGTCCTGACTCCTTCG
>CAYZDQ010000013.1:0-8988 GCA_964476955.1 uncultured Anaerolineaceae bacterium | reverse complement strand
GGTGCCTCGGGCACGCCGACCGTGTTGCGCTCCTTCGTGCGGGCGTCGCGGCTGAGGTAGGCCCAGAGCGTCCCATCAGGCGCCACCGTGAGCCCCTCGACGCGACTGTCGACACCTTTGCCCAGCGGTCTCGCGATGGCCCATCGTTTGCCGTCATAGCGCAGCAGGCCGCCGGTCTGTCGTGGCCGTTGGCCACTGACCCCGACCCACACATCGCCGTCTGGCGTGACAGCGATCTCGGTCACAGCCGGGGCCCACGTCTTCGCCGCTGCCGGCAGTCCCCGGCCCGGCGCATGGATCCGCCGTCTACCGTCTCGCAACTGGAGGATGCGCAGCCGCGTGCCTCCAGCATCGGTCCAGACCGACCCGTCCTGCCCGGTCTCGAGCGCGCCATACCCACCAGCCCGGTGGTGCACCGTCCAGCCATCGTCGTCGAGTGAAGCGAGCCCGGGGCCGGACAGCCAGACCGTCCCATCGTCCGCGACCACCATATGGGCTGCATCACCCAGATCCAAGCGCGCGTCATCCCAGGCGGCGACCGGTCTGGCCTCGCCCAAACGGACGAGTCGGCTGTTCGTCGTTTCCCCGAGGATCAGGCCGGGATCATCGCAGCAGAGCAGGGTCGAGCCGTCCGGCTCGAAAGCGATGACATCGGGATCGGGCCCGAGAAGGAACAGCTGGTCTCCGGGGTGGTTGCCAGCTCCGTCGTGGACCAGCCGCCTGACGCCGACACCCATGTACTGGTAGCGGAAACCATCGCCTTGCTCAGTCACCGCGGACGGGCTCGAACGCTCGAGCGAAAGCCCCTCGAGTGCCACGTAGGCGACGAGCAGGAGCGGAAGCAAGAGCACCAGCAGCAATGGCCCGGTCTCGTGGGCGAAGTAGGCCGCACCGTCGTGGAGCCGGTGCGTGTCCGCCTGGCGCGGCTGATGTGGTCCTGGATGTGGCGTCAGTCCCATCGATGTGCCCCACGGCGCGGTGTCCGTCAAGCTGCAGCCTCGGCCTAAGTCGACAGCCCGTCATTAGTAAGAGGCTCATTCGGGGCCTAAACGTTCCACTTCAAGCAGGGCGGCTCCCCGATTCGAGCTGAGCGGTACCACGGCCGAGCTGGGCGGCTCCCAGGTCGAGTCCGGGGGCTCCCAGGTCGAGTGCGGGGCGGCACGACCGGCACTCGTCTGACTCTTGCCGTTGAGCGGGCGATCGTGACGCGCGTGCGGATCCATTCGCCGCTGTCTGCCGTCCAGCGGCAAGCACCGGCGCTACATGCCGCCGAGCGGCAGGATCTGACGGGCGATGGGCGGAAACGGCCGATTCGGGGCCGCGGCGGGTCTCGCTCGTCGGTCGTTCGGTCGTGCTCGCCCGCTCAGCGGCAAAGAGAGGCGGCAGGTGCGCTGCCCGGGCGCGGTCGCCCGACTGCTCCCCGATGGCGCCCCCGATAGCCCGGAGGTGGTGCCGCTCTACTTGACCTCGCCGCCTTCGATGTCGGTCTCGGCGTGGCCCACGTTGCCGTTGATGGAGAGACCGCCGTCGACGATGATCTCCTGCCCCGTCATGAAGCGCGACGCATGTGAGGCCACGAAACAGACGACGTCGGCCGTCTCCTCCGGCACCGAGATGCGATGGAGCCCGATGCGCTCGATGTAGGTCTGGCGTGCCTTGGGCGTCCAGGCCGTGGTGTTCAACGGTGTGTCGGTGGGCCCGGGCGAGACCGAGTTGACCGTGATGTCGTAGTCGGCCAGCTCCATCGCGAGCACCTTCGTGAGCCCGTTGATGCCGCCCTTGGCCGTGGTGTACGCAGCGAACCCATTGATGGCCTGGATGTCCGACTGGGACGTGATGTTGATGATGCGTCCGGGCCCATCATGCGTGGCCATCTTCCGCGCCGCCGCTCGGCAGCCGAACATGTAGCCGTGCAGGTTGGCCGCGAGCAGCCCATGCCACTCCTCGGTAGTCATCTCCATGAGTGGCTTGACGAAGATGCGCGCCGCGTTGTTGACCCAGATGTCGAGGCTGCCCCAGCGCTCCACGACCTGCTCGGCCATATCGTCGATGTGGGCTTCGTCCGCGGTCGATCCCTGCATGATCAGCGCCTCGCGGGCCTGCGCTTCGATGAGCCCCCTCGTGATCGCGGCCCCGTCGGCGTCCTTCTGGTAGTCGCCCGCGACGTTGGCCCCTTCGCGTGCGAGAGCCTCCGCGATAGCTCGGCCGATACCCGTGGAGAGGCCGGTGACGACGGCGTTCTTGCCTTCGAGGCTGAAGGTCGTGCTCATGGGTTCCTCCTTCAGGTGTCCAGGCGTGGGTCGAGCATGAGCTTGAGCCCGTCCGCCTTGCGCGTACGTGCAAAGGACGTCTCCCACTCGGACAGTGGCGAGACGTCGGTGACGAGCGGGTCGAGCACGACCGCACCCGAGGCGATGAGCTGCTCCACCCGATGCCACGACCGGGGGGTGCTGGCGAAGCCGGAGGTAACCACCAGCTCCTTGAGGCAGACCAAGTCGATATCGACGCTGATGGGCTTCCCGGTCAGGCCGACCTGGACGTAGTGGCCACCCTTGCGCACCGCGCGCAGGCCGGCGTCGATACCGCGCTCGTTGCCGCTGGCGTCAGCTACGACATCGAAGCCGGCACCCGGGATGACGTTTTCGAGATCGGCCGCGAGGACCGGCCTCAGCCCTAGCGTCTCGGCGATGTCCAGGCGCTGCTGGTCGCCGGGTGTGCCGCTGATGGTGACGTCGGCGCCCTGGGCCTTGAGCACCTGGGCGCTGAGGATGCCCATGGCGCCGGGCCCGACCACGAGGGCACGGTCGCCAGGGGAGGCTACGGCCGGATCACACAGACACTGGGCCACGCAGGAGAGTGGCTCGTAGAGCGCGCCGGCATGCTCGCCCACCGACTCGTGCACCTCATGCAGGTTGCGCTGCGGCACCTTCACGTAGGCCGCGAAACCGCCGTTCACGTGTGAGCCGATCGATCGTCGTGTGGGGCACAGGTTGCGTCGGCCCGCAAGGCACGCATCGCAGCGATCGCAGGTGTAGAAGTAGGTCTCGGGTGAGACGCGCTTCCCGATCCAATCCTCTGCGCCCAGACCGGCCTCGACCACGCGCCCGGTGACCTCGTGGCCCATGACCACGGGCGGGATGCTGGGGAACTCGTCGTCCTGGATGTGCAGGTCGGTGCCGCAGATACCGATAGCGTAGACCGCGATCAGCACCTCGTCGGGGCCCGGGCTGGGCTTGGGCACCGTGCCCAGGCCGACGTTCTCGGCCCCCTTCGCGCGCTTGATCAGTCCTTGCATCCGGGGAGTGTTCGAGACGTTGTCAGCCATGTCCTGATTGTATGTACCGGGCCCATGGCCAGCGGTCTCGTGGCGCGCCAACGGTGCTATACCGGTTGACGTCGACGCCCGGTGCCCGACCCTGAGGCTAGCGGCTCAGGCGGGCGATCCTGTTGGCCGCGCTCATCACGCGTCGGGCGGTCTGGGGCGAGGTTCGCGCCACGGCTTCGATGGTCTCGGCCAGCTCGTCCTCCGGCAGCGAGCCGAACAGGCGCAGAAGGTCGTCGAGGGTCTCGTCCGAGACACGGGCCAGCACCGCGAAGCCGGCCTGGATCTCGCCGGTCTCAGCTCGCGAGAGCGCGCGCAGGGCGCGGTCGAAGAGCGCCGCCAGGCCCTGGATCTCAGCGATCCAGGCCCGCAGACGGCGCGTCTCGTCATCATCTGGCGAGGCGGCCACGGCCTGGTCCGCGAGCCCGAGGCAGACCTCGAGTCGCGGCTGCAGCGGGTCGGCCTCACGGGCGCGCCGCTCCTCGGCTACGCGCTGGAACCAGCGCCAGCGATCACCGACCACGTTCCAGGCCACGGCCGAGGGACCGGGTCGCGGGTCGCGCGGAGCGTCGTCCACGCGTTCGACGAGCTGCCACTCCTCGAGCTCCGCGAGGGCCAGGGAGGCGGCCCGGTGCGAGAGGCCCAGCGCCTCACGGATGTCGCGCTCGGTCAGC
Organism: uncultured Anaerolineaceae bacterium; assembly: GCA_964476955.1. GTDB lineage: Bacteria > Chloroflexota > Limnocylindria > Limnocylindrales > CSP1-4 > JAFMJV01. The sequence goes on along the minus strand of CAYZDQ010000013.1, from coordinate 4,992 downwards.
GTACCGCCGGAGACCAGCAGGTAACCGTGGACACGGGCGACCGAGGGTGTCACGTTCCAGGCCGGGCCCATGTCGCTCCAGGTGTCCGCGAAGGCGACCCGTACGTCCTGCGCGGTCGGTGAGTCGGGGAGCGCCTCGCGGTGGGGGGCCTCGTCGGTAGTCACCGCGGCACGATAGCAAAGGCCCGCCGCGGTGCGCGGGCGTCAGGTCGCGTCGCTCGGGTAGCATGCGTGCACCGCAACAGACCCCGAGGAGGCTCCGACCCCCGTGCCCGAACCTGTTCCCGAGGCGATCCGCGACGCACTGCGGACGGTCTCGTCCGGTCAGCCGCTGTCGACCGAGGCGGCCGAAGCCTTCATGGCTGCCGTCCTCGACGGCGAGGTCACCCCGGCGCAGCTGGGCGGCATGCTCGTGGGCATGCACGCTCGCGGCGAGACGCCCGGCGAGCTGGCGGGGTTCGTGCGGGCCATGCGCTCACGCGCGCACGCGGTCGAGGCGCCCGCGGGCACGATCGACACCTGCGGCACCGGTGGGGACGTGCGCGGGACCTTCAACATCTCCACCGCGTCGGCGCTGGTGGTGGCAGGTGCGGGCGTGCCGGTGGCCAAGGCCGGCAACCGCGCGGTCTCCTCACAGGCCGGCTCCTCGGACGTCATGCGCTCGCTCGGCTTGCGGGTGGAAAGTTCGGCCGAGGAGGCCGAGGCGTCGCTGGCTCGTGATGGCTTCGCCTACCTGCACGCGCCCTCGTTCCACCCGGGCATGCGCCACGCCGGTCCGGTGCGCCTGGAGCTCGGGGTGCGTACGGCTTTCAACATGATCGGCCCCCTGGCCAACCCCGCCCGACCGCATCGTCAGCTGGTGGGCGTGCCCGATGAGGCGGCTGCCGTGTCGGTGGCCGCGGCGCTGCACGAGCTCGGTTCCGAGCGCGCCTTCGTAGTCCACGGCGACAGGCTCGATGAGCTGCCGCTCGACGGTAGCGGCGTGATCTTCGATGTCTCACCCGCCGGCGTGGAGCGTCGCACGGTGACCGCGGCCGACCACGGGCTTGCCGAGGTCGATACGGAGGCCTTCAAGGGTGGCGATGGCGAGGCCAACGCGGCGCTCATCGTGTCGATCTTCGATGGCTCGGAGACCGGTGCAGTGCGGGACGTGGTGGCGCTCAATGCCGGCGCTGCGCTCTTCGTGGCCGGTCGCGCCGACGACCTGCGTGAGGGTGTGGCTCTGGCGCTCACGACCATCGCTTCGGGTGCGGCACGTGCACAGCTCGAGCGCCTGCGTGCGAGCGCGCCGGAGGCCGCCGACTGATGGCCCGGCGCTCCTCCGTGCTACACGAGATCGCCCAGCGGCGAGTGGCTGACGTCGCCGCCGAGCTGGGTGAGCGCACGCTCCGCGAGGTCATGGCCGAGACACCGCCGGGGCCCGCCCGCCGTGATGTGACCGGCCGCTTCGCACGTGCCGGCCTGCACCTCATCGCGGAGATCAAGCGCTCGTCGCCGTCGGCTGGTTCGATGGTCGACGGTGAGCTCGATGTGGCCGAGCGCGCCCGCGCCTACCAGGCCGGCGGTGCCTCGATGATCTCCGTGCTGGTGGAGCCGCACTGGTTCGATGGCTCGCTCGACGACCTGCGTACCGCCCGCGCCGCCACGACGCTGCCGGTGCTGGCCAAGGAGTTCGTGGTCGACCCACGGCAGCTGCCGCTGCTGCGCGCGGCCGGCGCCGACGCGGTCCTGTTACTGGCCGCGCTGCACCCACCGAAGCGGTTGGCGAAGCTCGTGCGTAGCGCGCTTGATCTGGGCCTGGAGCCGTTGGTGGAGGCGCACTCGGCGAAGGAGCTGGAGGCCGTGCTCGCCACCGACGCCCGGCTCATCGGCATCAACAACCGCAATCTCAAGACACTCGAAGTGGACCCCGCGCTCTGCGAGCAACTGCGAGCCAGCGTGCCGGACGACCGCATCGCCATCGCCGAGTCCGGTGTGCGCGATGCAGTCACGGTGCGCCGCTGGCGGGCACTCGGCTTCGACGGCGCGCTGGTGGGGGAGGACCTCATGCGTTCCGGCTCCGACCCGGCCGCGGTGGAGGCTCGCGTGTCCACGCTCGTCGGCGCAGGTGCGGTGCCGGGGCCGGGCGTCGATCCGTCCGTAGATGGGCGGGCGCCCTTCGTCAAGATCTGCGGGATCACCGAGCCGGCCGGTCTCGATGCGGCCCTCGCCGCCGGCGCAGACGCCATCGGTCTGAACTTCGTGCCGGGCACGCCGCGGGCGCTGGAGGAGGGGGAGGCAGCCGCGCTGATCGCCTCTGCCCGGGCCGGGGACGCACCCGGGAACGGTCCGCTGCTGATCGGCGTCTTCGCCGACCGCGACCCTGCGGAGGTCGCGGCGATGGCCGCGCGCCTCGATCTCGATGCTGTGCAGCTGCATGGCTCAGAGCCCGCGAGCGATCTCGATGCCATCGGGCTGCCGGTGCTCAAGGTCCTGCACATCCCCGCCGCAGACGACCCCGAGGCCTCTGCCGAGGGCGTCGCCGAGCAGGCCGAGGTGTTCGAGGCCAAGTCCAACCTGCAGGCCATCCTGCTCGATACGAGCGACCCCAAGGCGCTTGGCGGCACCGGCGTGCGAGCCTCGGTCGAGGTCGCCCGGGCCGTGGCCGACCGTGTGCCCGTCATCCTCGCCGGTGGCCTGAACGCGGCCAACGTGGCTTCGGCCCTCGTCGACGTACCGGCGGTCGGCGTGGACATCTCCAGTGGCGTCGAGCCGGTGCCGCGCCCCCAGGGCCGGCCGTACAAGGACCCGCTCAAGGTCGCGCTCCTGGTCAAGCGAGCGAATGCCGCTCGTATCGACCTGCCCACGCTCCCGTTCGGCCCGCGTCCGGTGGACCCCGGGTTGCTGGAGGCGGACGAGGCCGGACGGTGGGGTGTCGATCGTGCCTTCGGCGGACGCTTCGTGCCCGAGACGCTGATGGCCGCGTTGCTCGAGCTGGAAGCGGCCTACGAGGAGATCCGGTACGACCGGGCCTTCTGGGCCGAGTTGCGGGAGCTGCTGGCCACGTACGTCGGCCGGCCCACGCCGGTCTATCGCGCCGATCGGCTCGCAGCCGAGCTGGAGCGGCGCACCGGTCGGGAGCCCGGTGGGATCCGGCTCTACCTCAAGCGCGAGGACCTCGATCACACCGGCGCGCACAAGATCAACAACGCCCTGGGGCAGGCCCTTCTGACCAGGCGGCTGGGCAAGAGCCGTGTCATCGCCGAGACCGGCGCCGGCCAGCACGGCGTGGCCACCGCCACCGCCTGTGCGTTGCTCGATCTCGAGTGCACCGTCTACATGGGTGTGGAGGACATCCGCCGGCAGGCACCGAACGTGTTGCGCATGCGCGCGCTGGGGGCGGAGGTCCGCGAGGTCACCAGCGGCACCGGCACGCTCAAGGACGCCACCAACGAAGCCATGCGCGCGTGGGTCACGCACGTGCAGACGAGCCACTACGTGCTCGGCTCCGCGGTGGGGCCGCACCCGTTCCCAAGTCTCGTGCGCGACCTGCAACGCGTCCTCGGCGACGAGGCTGCCGAGCAGGTGCGTACGGCCGAGGGGCGGCTGCCGGACATCGCCATCGCCTGTGTCGGCGGTGGCTCCAACGCCATGGGTCTGCTGGCACGCTTCATCGGCGAGACGGGGACGCGGCTGGTCGGTGTGGAGGCCGCGGGCGAGGGACTCGATGGTCGCCATGCCGCGGCGCTGTCCGGCGGTCATGCCGGCGTGCTCCACGGCTCGCGGTCGTACCTGCTGCAGGACGACGATGGCCAGGTCACCGAGGCCTTCTCCATCAGCGCCGGCCTGGACTACCCGGGCATCGGCCCGCAGATGTCGGCACTTTACGAGGCCGGCCGGCTTGAGGTCCTCAGTGCCACCGACGACGAGGCCCTCGAGGGCATGCGCCTGCTGACTCGAACGGAGGGGATCCTGCCGGCGCTCGAGCCCTCACACGCCATCTTCGCGCTGACCGATCTGCTGGCCGGGGAGGGGATCGAACCGGCTGCGCACGATGACCTCATCCTGCTCGGCCTCTCGGGTCGTGGCGACAAGGACATCGCCGCGGTCGAAGACCGGCTGATGGCTGGCATGGACGAGGGTGTGGCATGACGAAGGCGGCGGGCGGGACCCGCATCACGAAGGCCATCCGCGCGGCGAACGACGAGGGGCGCGCCGCGCTCATCCCCTTCGCGACCGCCGGCTACCCCGATGCGGCGACCTCGTTCGAGATCGCCGTGGCGCAGATCGACAATGGCGCGGACGTGCTGGAGATCGGCCTGCCGTACTCGGATCCGCTGGCGGATGGCGCGACCATCCAGCACGCTTCGTCGGTGGCGCTCACGAACGGCGCCACGCTCGACGACTCCATCGCGCTCATCGGCCGCATCCACGAGGCGCGACCGGGGACGCCGCTGGTGACCATGGGCTACGTCAACCAGGTCATGGGCGGCAAGGACGGCGCGACCGTGCTGCGTCGGTTGGCGGAGGCCGGCGTGTCCGGCTTCATCCTCGCCGACCTCACACCCGACGAAGGTGCCGAGTTGGAGGCGGAGGCCGCCGGATTCGGCATCGGCTTGATCTACCTCGTGGCTCCCACGACGCTGCCGGAACGCATCCCGTACGTGGCCGGGCGCTCGCAGGGGTTCCTCTACGCCGTCTCCCTGGCCGGCGTGACCGGCGCTCGCAAGTCGCTCCCGCCCGGTGTCAAGAAGTTCCTCAAGGAGGTCAAGGCTGTGAGCCCCGTTCCCGTGGCGGTCGGCTTCGGCGTATCGAAGCCTGCCCACGCGCGCCAGCTGGCACCGGTGGCCGATGGGGTGATCACCGCTTCGGCCCTGATCGACGCCCTCGGCCCAGATGGGAAGGACATCGAGGAGATGGCCGCGCTCGTGCGTTCACTCCGAGAGGCCACCGTCCGCGGCTGACTCGGTCACGCGCCTCGCCCAGCGCTATTCCCCTTGGGCTCGTATCGAAC
>CAYZDQ010000012.1:0-14382 GCA_964476955.1 uncultured Anaerolineaceae bacterium | reverse complement strand
TGCGTCATAAGCCTGCGGTTCCAGTGCGTGATCTTCACGGTTCCGTCGGCGTCGTTGACGGAGTCCACGGTGCCCTTCGCCGCCGCAAGCACACCGATCGGAGGTGGCTCGGGTGTGCCCTACGTGCGCCAAGCCGAAGCTCGCTGGTCAGCCAGTGGCCGGAGGGTGCTCTCAGCCCTGCGTCCGGAAGTGATAGTCAGGGGCTGTGACTTTCGGCACTTGTGACCTTGGCGACAGGATGCCAGCCTGTCGTCCTGTCGAGCCAGGGCTCGGCTGACGTAACGGTGCCCGCGAGGATGGTCATGCGAACCGTGCTGGTCCTCGGCGGCGGTGTGGGGGGCACGGTCGCCGCGAATGCGCTGCGTGAAGTCTTGGATCCGCGCGACCGCGTCGTCGTCGTGGACGGCCAAGTCGAGGGTCTGTTCGCACCCGCCCTTCCGTGGCTGATGGTGGGCCAGCGGCAACGCCAGCGGCTGCTGCGGCCGATCGAGGGGCTGCTGCGAAACGGGGTCGAGTTCGTCCATTCCACCGTCCTGGGGATCGACCCCGAGCGGCGTCGCGTCGTGACCGGGGCAGGGGAGTGGTCAGGTGACGCCATCGTCATCGCTCTCGGCGCGGGAATGGCACCCGAAGCGAGCGCCGGCTACAGCGAAAGCGCTCACGACTTCTTCACCCTCGACGGCGCCGCCTCCTTCGCCGAGGCGCTCCGGGGATTCGAGGGTGGTCGCATCGCAGTGACCGTGACGGCGCTGCCCTTCAAGTGCCCCGCCGCACCCTACGAAGCGGCCTTGGTCATCGATGGCGCTCTACGGGAGCGAGGCTTGCGCCACGATCACCAGATCGATCTCTACACCCCTGAGCCGGCCCCGATGCCCGTGGCTGGCCCGGAACTCGGGCAAGCGGTCGTGGAGCTGCTCGGCCAAAGGGACATCCGCTATCACCCCGGCCAGGAGGTCGAGCGGTACGACCCCGTGCGGCAGGAGATCCTCTTCAAGGAGGGACCACCCGCCCCATTCGACCTACTGGCCGCGACGCCGCCGCACCGCCCGCCCGCCCCGGTCCGCGAATCGGCGCTCGCCGGTCCGGCTGGCTGGATCCCGGTGGACCGGGAGACGCTCGAGACCGAGTACCAGAACGTCTTTGCCATCGGCGATGTCGCGGCGGTCACGCTCGCGAACGGCAAGCTCTTGCCCAAGGCTGGCGTCTTCGCCCACGCCGAGGCGTACGTCGTGGCTGACCAGATCGGCGCGCGATTCGGGCAGGGACGCGCGACACGCTTCGATGGCGTCGGGTACTGCTGGGTCGAAGTGGGTGCAGGCCAGGCCGCATTCGCAGCGGGCGACTTCTACGCCGAGCCTGAACCTCAGGTGACCATACGCCGGCCCGGGCGCATGTGGCACCTGGGCAAGGTCCTCTTCGAGCGGTACTCGCTCGGTGGCCGCATCGAGCGTCCCCTATCGGCGCTGATGCTTCGGGCCGGGGCCAGGATGCTCGGCATCCCGGTGCGCCTCTGAGCGCTAGTCCGACAGTGCCATCCCCGTCAGACCGTGTCAGGCCGTCTCGTCGGCCAGCTCGCCCGCGAGCAGCGACTCGGTGTCCGCTTCCACCGGTTCGGCGGGCCCTCGGCGCTGGGCCAGGGTCACGAGTGCGACACCAGCGAGGATGAGCGGCAAGGCCACGAAGACCTGCCCGGTGACGACCTCGGCGCCGAGCGTCACGCCCAGCAGCACCGCCACCGCCGGATTGACGTAGGCGTAGCTCGTGGCCAGGGCCGGGCGCGTGTTCTCCAGCAGGTACACGTAGGCGCTGTAGGCGATGATCGAGCCGAAGACGATGAGGTAGAGCAGCGACAGCAACGACCCAGCCGAGGGCATCGCCTCCAGGCGCTCACCACGCAGCAGGCTCAGGAGCGTGAACACCACGCCGGCGCTGAACAACTGGGCAGCGGCCGTCATCAGCGGACGGGGCATATCCAGGCGGGTGCCCCAGACGGAGCCGATCGCCCACAGGATCGGCGCGATGAGCACCAGCACCAGGCCCAGTGGGCTTGATTGCAGGTCGCCTTCCTGCACGAGGATGAGGACGCCTGCGAGTCCGATCGCGAGGCCGATCCACTCGAGCTTGCGGGGCCACTCGCCGAAGAGGCCCGACGCGAGCGCCGCCCAGACGGGGATGATGGCTACGGCCGTTGCCACCACGCCGGAGCCGACCCCGACATCCTGGGCGATGGTGACCAGGCCTACGCCGCCGACCAGCGTCAGTGATGCGACGCGCCCGGCGTTCCACCACTGCCGTCGGGTCGGCCAGGCTGTGCCGCGCCAACGCAGCACCGCGAGCATCGCGACGCCGGCGATGAGGAAACGGACCCCGCCGAGCATCAGGGGCGGGAAGCTCTCCAGGCTGAAGCGCATCCCGAGGTAGGTGGAGCCCCATACGAAGTACACCGCGAGCAGCGCGAAGACGGTGATGGTCGGGTTGGCGTCGCGGCGCATGTGGGCACGTCCGGATACGGGAGGTTCGAGGTCGATGGGGGTCGCTCGAGCCTCTACAGGCTACGCGGGACGCGCCCCACGCGTTCGTCAGGCGTCCTTGGCCGGGTCCATGCCCACTGGCAAGCAACGACGACACCCTCTCGCGCGATGGACACGTGGATGGCGCCTCGGTACGCTTCCACGAAGAGCGTCCGAGTTCCCGCCAGAGTCACGGACGCACTCATGAGGGGTATCGCCCATGCGCGGTCGCATTCATCCGAAGGCACTCGTGGGTGCCCTCGTGCTGTCACTCGCGGTATCCGCGCCGGTCGCGGCCCAGGTCGACTCGGAAGCAGTCCCATATCTTGATGACCAGGGCAACCTGCTTGGCACCATCCTGATCCGCGACTTCACGGATCCGTATGCTGAGTTCGACCCTGCGTCACCGCCCGCGGAGGGTCTGCGCTACGCGCTCCTCACGCTGATGTTCGATGCGGCCGAGGATGCGGCATTCCCGACCGATCCCCGTCAGGTGCAGCTGCAGGACTCGAACGGCTATCTCCACTATCCACAGCCGGTACGACGTCCGGCCGACTCGGTGATGCCCGATCTGCAGAGCCAGGTCTTGGCACCACTCGACCGCGTGAGTGGTCACATCCCCTACGTCCTGCCTGCAGATGCCGAGATCGTGCGGATCGTCTATCGCGGCGATGGTCGTCGGATCATGCCCATCGCCGATATCGGCGAGGCTGGCAGCGTAACCGTCGGGGAACCCAAGGTGATCACCGATGTCGCCGGCACGCCGTACGGCAGCGTGACGGTGCGAGAGGTGATGGACCCCTTCATGGACTTCGATCCCAATGGGCCGCCGACTGAGGGTCACCGCTACGTCATCCTGGACATGGTCTTCGACGCGGCCGAGGACCAGGCCATCCAGGCCAGCCCGAACAGTGTCGGTCTGGTCGCGACCAACGGCATGATCTACTGGCCGGCCTGGGTCCCAAGGCCACAACCATTCCTGCTGCAGTACCTCGAATCGCAGCCACTGTCGCCGGGGGACCGAGTGTCGGGGGTCGTAGCCTTTGCCATCCCGCAGGATGTCGAGATCGACTTCGTCGTGTACAACCTCGAGGCTAACCGCTTCCTGTCGGTGGCTGACTTCTAGCTAGCCACCTGGGCCGGGCAGCGACCAGCCGAACATGGAGAGCCCGAACTCCATCGAGGTGCGCGCGATCGAGTTACCGCGAGATGCAGCGCGGTTCTGCAAGACGTGGTGGCCGATCTACGCGGACGATCCCCATTGGGTGCCGCCGCTGCTGTTCGAACGCAAGCAGTTCCTACACCCGGGCAAGAACCGGTTCTTCCGGCGCGCCAGGGTGCAGTGCTTCATCGCATCATGCGACGGGACCCCGGTCGGCACGATCGCAGCGACGATCATGGACCCCACGCAGGAAACCGAGCAGGGCGTGGGCTTCTTCGGCTTCTTCGAGTTCCCTGACGATGTCGAGGTCAGCCGGGCGCTGTTCGAGGCTGCAGGCGCGTGGCTGCGCGGACAGGGCGTGCGCGCGGTGCGCGGCCCGTACAACCTCTCCCCACACCATGAGTTCGGGCTCCGCGTCGAAGGCTGGGACACCGACCCCGCGGTGCTCAACCCCCACAACCGCGACTACTACGCCCGCCACTACGAGGCGCTCGGCATGGTCGGCGTACGTGACTGGTACGCCTACTGGCTCGACCGCGCCCCCGTCCCCGAGCGACTCGTCCGTGCCTCCAGGCGCTTCCTTGACCAGCACCCGGAGGTCGAGATCCGCCACCTCGACATGACGAACTGGGACCAGGAGATCCTGTGGTTCTGGGACATCTACAACGACGCGTGGGAGCAGAACTGGGGGCACGCGCGCCTTCCGCGTGATGAGTTGATGGACCTCGCACGGGGCCTGAAGCTGATGGCCGACCCCCAGCTGACCTGGTGGGCGTTCGTTGACGGCAAGCCTGCCGCCGCAGCGATCGCGTTTCTCGACTTCAACCAGGTCCTGAAGAAGATGGATGGCAGACTCCTGCCGTTGGGCTGGTACCACTGGGTGTTCGGGCGCAGGAAGATCGACGCGCTCCGGATCTTCGCGCTCGGCGTCAAGCAGAGGTACCGGAGGATGCCGCTCGGCGTGCCCCTGTACATCCGGACCTGGGAGGCAGCCCTCGCCCGCGGCGGGCGCGGCGCGGATGCGTCGCTTGTGCTCGAGGACAATGTGCGCATGCGCGGCGCCCTCGAGAAGCTGGGTGCACGCATCTACCAGACGTATCGGATCTACGAGTTCCGGCTGGACGGCAGCGAAGTCGCGCCGCCGCGGGGCGGAACGGTCCGAAGCCAGTGGACCTCCCCGTGACGCCTGAGTCGCGGGTCAGCCAGGGCCCTTGGCTAGGTCCTCCACGACCTCTGCGCCGAGGGCGGTCAGGATCGAGGGCGGCGCGTGCACCTTGCGGTCGCGTCCGCCGCCGCCGAGGATGATGCGCTCGCGCGCCATCACGCGGGCATCCACCCACAGGGGCAGTCCCTCGGGCAGCCCGATGGGAGTCACGCCGCCGATGGCCATACCGGTGAGCTCACCGGTCTGCTCGGCCCCAGCGAACGAGGCCTTTCTCGTGCCCAGTCGCACCCGCACGACCTTGTTGACGTCGAGCCGCGTCGTCGCCAGCACCACGCACGCGGCGTGGACCGGCGGATCGGCCTTGCCCACCACCACGATAGTGTTGGCCGAATCCTCGAGTGCGTAGCCGTAGGCCTCGCAGAAGGCGGCGGTGTCGGCCAGCTCCGGGTCGCATGGGACGATCTCGTACTCGACGCCCAGCGCGTCGAGTCGTTCGATGAATGGGTCGCTCATCCGTCGATGGTAGGCGCAATCGCGAGCGTCGACTTGCACCCCTTGACGGATGCTGGTAACGTTATCAGCGGACAGCGAGATCAGCCGCCCCAGCTCCCGCCCCGGGGCGACGGCAAGAGCCCCGCGAGAGCGAGCGAACGAGAGGAACAGCACCGATGCCCCAGGCCTTCAACGACACCATCCCCGGGACCGAGGTCCAGCGGGGCATGAACAAGGATGACCTCATCGTCATCGCCGGCGCGGGCGGCTTCATCGCTGGCTCGCTGACCCGCTACTTCGCCGAGCAGGGCTACACCAACATCCGCGCCATCGACCGCAAGCCGCTGCCCGACTGGTACCTGCGCGTGCCGGGCGTGGAGTCCATCTCCGCCGATCTCAGCGTCGAGGCCAACGCCATCGAGGCCGTCAAGGGCGCCACCGAGGTCTACAACCTCGCCGCCGACATGGGCGGCATGGGTTTCATCGAGAACTTCCGCGTCGAGTGCCTGCGCAGCATCCTCGTCAACACGCACCTGACCGAGGCCTCCTACCGCGCCGGCGTGGGCCGCTACTTCTTCAGCTCCAGCGCCTGCGCCTACAACACCGACCTGCAGAAGACCCCCGACGTCATCGCGCTCAAGGAATCCGATGCCTATCCGGCCATGGCCGAGCGCGGCTACGGCTGGGAGAAGCTCGTCAGCGAGATGTTCTGCGAGGAGTACTGGGCGGAGCGCCAGCTCGAGACCCACATCGCTCGCTTCCACAACATCTACGGCCCCAACGGTACCTGGTTCGGTGGCCGCGAGAAGGCACCCGCGGCGATGTGTCGCAAGGTGCTCGAGGCCCAGGACTCAGGCGACATGCGCATCGAGATCTGGGGCGACGGCGAGCAGACCCGCTCGTTCTGATACATCGATGACTGCCTCCACGGCATCGATCTGATCATGCACACCGATGAGCTCATCGCCACGCCCATCAACCTCGGTTCCAGCGAGCTGGTCTCGATCAACGAGCTGGTCACGATGGTCGAAGAGGTCGCCGGCGTGAAGCTCGAGCGCGAGTACAACCTCGATGCGCCCAAGGGTGTGGCCGGTCGCAACAGCGACAACACCTTCATCCAGCAGGTCCTCGGCTGGGAGCCGAACAAGCCCCTGAAGGACGGTATGGCCGAGACCTACGCCTGGATCGCCGAGCAGTTCGCCGACCGCAAGGCCGGCAAGCGCGTCGTCGAGGGTTAGGCCCTGATGACCGCGCCGACCTCGGCCTCGCCGACGCCGGCGGGACTCCAGCAGGCGATCGGCAACTTCCCGTACCGGCTCCAGATGGCGGGCGGCTGGATCGACCAGCCGTTCATGTCTGAGGCCAACCCCGAACCTCCCGGCTCGATGGTGGTCGTCTCCATGCGGCCCACCGTGCGCTACATGGAGCGTAGCGGCATGGCCACCGGTACCCGCCGCGTGGCCCAGCAGCTGTGGGGCGACGAGCTGCCCGACGACCGTTCGCCAGAGGAGCTCGTACGCGAGCTCTATCGAGCGGAGAACGAGGGACTGGACGACCCGTCGGGCTCGCAGGACATGTGCGGGCTCATCTATCCCGGTGTCAGCCGCCTCGACTACGACGCTTCGGTCGAGGGTGGCTGGTTCCCCAGCCATATCGAATCGACGACGAACGCCGAGGTGATGGCCTGGCTCGAGGGGGTCATCCACCTGGTGCCGCTCGGCCCCCGGCCCGACGGCTACAACCCATTGGAGACGAAGAACCTCGATCCCGCCTGGGTCGCCCGACTGGGTGCCAGCGGGCGGGCCTGCTACGACGCCATCGTTTCCCGTGACCTGGCGGCCCTCGGTGCATCGTTGAACGAGAACTCGCTGGCCTGGCGCGCGATCCTGCCGGGCGTCTACGAGCACCCCACGCTCAGGGGCGACCTCTGGGGCCTGCTGGAGGGCTACATGGCGGACTACCCCGGCGCGATGCAGTCCGGCTGCGGTGGTGGCTACATCCTCGTCGCCTCCGAAGAGCCACCGGCCGGTTCTGCGCGCATCGCGGTGCGGTCATGACGCTCGCGCGAGCCGTCGTCGAGTACAGCCTCGACGACCTCCGCGCCGACGACGTCCGCTTCCTCGAAGAGGCCTCGAAGGTCGGCCCACTGCACGTGCGGGTCCCGTCGGACGAGCTGCTGCAGCGGGAGACCGGCGTCGCACCCAAGTTCCCCCAGGCCGAGCGGCTCTTCCTGGCCGACTCGCTGCGTTGGGTCAGCACTGCCGAGGTGGTGGACACGCCGCTATCCCAGGAAGTCGCTGTGGCGTTGGCCGAAGGCGACACCCTCGTGGTCAGGGGAGAGGACGACGATCCCGAGCTGCGCGCGGCCGTGGAAGCGGCCGGCCTCGCCGTCCACGCGGTGAGCCCCGATGATCGGGCCGGCTTCCCGGTCTACGCGCCGAAGCCGTTGCCGGAGGGTGCCCAGACGGTGATCGTGACCGGCTGCTTCGATTGGGTCCATTCCGGTCACATCCGCTTCTTCATGGATGCTGCCGAGCATGGCCCGCTGTACGTGGTCATCGGCAGCGACCGCAACGTGCGTCTGCTCAAGGGCGAAGGCCACCCGCTCCAGCGCGAGGACGAGCGGCGCTACATGGTCGGCTCCATGAAGCCGGTCTACCAGTGCCTGGTCTCGTCCGGTTCCGGCTGGATGGATGCGGAGCCCGAGATCGACGTGCTGCGGCCCACCTTCTACGTGGTCAACGAGGACGGCGACAAGCCGGAGAAGCAGGAGTTCTGTGAGGCGCACGGGCTGCGCTACACCGTGCTCAAGCGGATCCCGCATGAGGGCCTGCCGGCTCGCTCCAGTACGGACCTGCGCGGCTTCTAGCCCGCACGACGGGGCGCCCGCGAGGGCTGGTTACGTTACCATGGTGGCCTATGCCGACCGTACTCGACGTCGCCAAGCGAGCTGGTGTCTCGCCCATGACCGTGTCCCGGGTGGTTAACGGATCCGGGCCGGTCAGCCCCAAGTTGCGCGCGCGAGTCGAGAAGGCGCTCAAGGAGACGGGCTACGTGCCCAACACCGTGGCCCGCAACCTGCGGACCAAGCGCTCCGACACCATCGGCCTGGTCATGCCCGACATCACCAACCCCTTCTTCACGCACGTGGTGCGAGGCATGGAGGTGGCCGCTCGCGACGCCGGTCTGTACCTGCTGCTGACCAACACCGACCAGCGCCCCGACGAGGAGCAGCGCGTGGTCTCGATGCTGCTGCAGCGCCAGGTGGACGGCATGCTCGCGATCCCCGCGGGCAGCTGTGCCGACACCGCGCGCATGTGCAAGGACGCGGGCGTGCCGTTGGTCATCGTCGATCGGCGGCCGGAGACGTCCGGGATCGATGTGGTGCGCGCCGACGCGGAGGGTGGTTCCTACCAGCTGGGCCGACTGCTCGCCGACCTGGGTCACCGACACACCGCTGTGCTCAGTGGCCCCGAGTATGTGCCCACCGCGGTCGACCGCGTTGCCGGCTTCTCCAAGGCCTTCGAGGAGACAGGATTGCCGGCGCCCATCGTGCGCTATGGCGACTTCTCGCTGGAGGCCGGCCACGACATGATCCTCGAGGTGATGAGCGAGGAGCCGCGGCCGACTGCCGTCTTCGCCGCCAACAACTTCCTTGCCATCGGTACACAGCACGGTCTCGAAGAGCTGGGCCTGCGCATCCCCGAGGATGTCGCGCTCGTGGGTCTGGATGACCTGCCCGCCGAGATGGTCACCTTCCCCTTCCTGACCGTGGCGGCACAGCCGGCGGAGGAGATGGGTCGCCGCGCGGTGGAGCTGCTGCTCGAGCGCATCAAGGAGCCCGACGGCGGGCCCGAGGAGATCTTGCTGCCGACCGAGCTGACCGTCCGCCGTTCCAGCGGTGACCCCCTCAGCGCCTAGGGCGGCCCCGAAGTGGTGAAGCGCAGGTAGTAGCCCTCCGGGTCACTGACGCGGAAGTCGCGCCCCAGGGCTGGCGAACGATGGGGGTGGCGTCGACGCCGGCCGCCCGGACGCGTGCGTACAGCTCGTCGAGGTCGGGAATCTCGAGCACGAGCTCCACGCAACCGCCTCGTGGTGCGTCTCGGCCACCGCGCAGGAGCGGGTGGTCATCGGCCAGGTAGTCGACGGTCTGGAGCGCCAGGTGGATGCCATCCCGCTCGATCGGTCGATACGTCTCGTAGTCGGTCGGGAGCGCCGTGAAGCCAAGCACGTCGGTGTAGAAGGCCAGGGCCCGCCCGACGTCGTCGTAGAAGAGCTCGAGTCGCAGGTCGCCGCTCACGGGCGAACCATACAGCCAGCGAAGTAGTGCGCAAGGGCCGGACCGGAGTGATACTCCTTGCATGCCGAGCCATGTGAGCCACCTCGAGGCTGCCATCGACGGCACGGTGCTGCCGGCGGGGACGATCCAGACCATGCACGAGGGGCGGCCGCTATGGGTGCGCTACGACCTCGATGCGGTGCGTGTGGCCGTCGATCGCGATGCCCTGCGGGGACGGGACCCCGGGATGTGGCGCTACGCCGAGCTGTTGCCACTGGCCGACCCCGCCGACCGCGTCTCACTGGGCGAGACCATGACGCCACTGCTGGAGGCGCCACGCCTGGCTGCGCAGCTCGGCCTTCGTAGCCTGCTCATCAAGGACGAATCGCGCCTGCCCACCGGCTCCTTCAAGGCTCGTGGCATGGCCATGGCGATCTCGATGGCGAAGGAGCTCGGTATCGAGCGTGTCGCTGCTCCCACGGCCGGCAACGCCGGTGGAGCCATGGCGGCCTACGCCGCGCGTGCCGGCATCGAGGCGTACGTGTTCATGCCTGCCGATACGCCGGTGGTCAACCGCTACGAGGCGTTGCTCTACGGCGCCCATGCCTACCTCGTCGATGGGCTCATCACCGACTGCGGTGCCATCGTTCGCGAGGGCAAGGACATGATGGGCTGGTTCGACATGAGCACGCTGAAGGAGCCGTACCGCATCGAGGGCAAGAAGACGATGGGCCTGGAGCTGGCCGATCAGCTCGAGTGGCGGCTGCCCGACGTCATCCTCTACCCCACTGGCGGCGGCACCGGCCTCATCGGCATGTGGAAGGACTTCGCCGAGCTCGAAGCCCTGGGCTGGCTGGAGGGCCCGAGGAAGCCTCGCCTCATCTCGTGTCAGTCGGACGGCTGTGCGCCCATCGCCGACGCCTGGGCGGCCGACGAGCGCTTCGCCGCACCGGTAGCCGATCCCCACACCATCGCCAGTGGCATCCGTGTGCCAGCAGCCGTGGGCGACTTCATGATCCTCGACGCGGTCCGCGAGTCGGGCGGCGCGGCGCTGACAGCGGAGGAGGGGAGGTTGGTCGAGTGGATGGGTGTGGCCAACGCGCTCGAGGGCATCGCGCTGTGCCCCGAAGCTGCCGCCTGTGTCGGCGTTCTTGGGGGCCTCGTCCGCGAGGGCACGGTCGACCCGGACGAACAGGTCGTCATCTTCAATACCGGCGCCGCCCAGAAGTACGTCGAGGCCATCGCCACCGATCTGCCCACGCTGGATACACCGGTCGACTACGAGGCGATCTGAACCAGCGCCGAACGCGTTGACGACGCCGGCCGGGGGGCGCATCCTCGGCCGAGGGGGTGGCCTGTATGCGCATGCGGATCGTCAACCTGCTGGTGACCCTGTCGCTGGCAGTCACGCTCACTGGCCTCGATGCGGTCTCGACCGACGCGAAGGGTGGCAAGGCCGCCGCGGCCTGCCCCAAGAAGATCGGCGGCTTCACGCTCGACGACACGCGCGTGGGGAACGGTGTGGTCGACTGCTACTACATGACCAAGAACTGGAATGCCAGGGATGGCTGGATCAGGCTCGACGCGTTCTGGCGACCTGACACACCCGACGAGCGCGTTCAATGCGACCGCCGGAATCCGCCGCGCAAGCCATCGTCTGCGGGGATCATCTTCCGCCCGGACCGAGCGGTGCACGGCAGCTACAGCGTGACCGAGGGTCGGCGCATCAAGGAGGCCCAGGCCGTTGCCGCGTTGCGCAAGCTGATCAAGAAGGTCGCACCGCTCGGCCATCCCTGCATCCCCGAGCCCGAGCCGGTCACCGCGGATGTCCTCGCCTGCCCGTTGGTGATCGGCGACACGTTCGTGCGGAGGGACTGGTACGGAGGCGATCCGGCGGCTGTGGAGACGGGCCGCCGCGAGGATGGACGAACCGAGTACATCCTCGAGTGTGACTATCGCTACGCCTACCGAGATGACAACCAGAGTGGCAACCTCAGTCTGGATCTGAGGATCAACTGGTGGGAGGGCGATCCCGACCACCCTTTGGTCGGCCAATACTGCAGAGCGCGCACCACCGACGGCGGGAGTGACACCTCCATCAGGGATGGCATCCATCCGCTGGAGGTGCGGATCGACAACGAGTTCGCATCAGCCGGTGGTCAGGAGGTGGCGGACCGACTCACGCGCCTCGCTGCCGCCCGTACCCAGCTCTGCCCCGGGGCTTCGGCGTCGGAGCTCGGACCCGACGCCGCCGCGCCCGAGGCCAGAACCACCACCACCACGGCCATCGTGCTCGGCGGCGGTCCCGGCGATGAGCCACCCGTGGTGGGCTCGATGATCCCGATGCCCGAGGACGACCAGCACCGCATCGTCATCGGTGGCCTCGGCGGCGAGGTCATCCGCGAGGAGTTCCTCGGCGACCAAGCCACGATCGTCGGTTTCGGGCCGATGGCCACCGACGCAGAGGGCAACTGGTCGGTCTCGGTCGACGTCGAGGCCGGTATCGCGTCCGCGCCGCCCAGCCCCGCGCCGTCGACTGGGCCGCCCAGCCCAGAGCCATCCGCTGCGCCGGAGCTATCCTCCGCACCGTCGCCCCCGCCGGCTCCGACCGAGGAGCCGACCATTGCGCCCGCGCCCGTGCCGTCGCCCTCGGCCGCACCTACCCCGGCGTCGGTGATGACACCCGATCCCGCGTCCTCCCCCACGCCCGTGCCGCCGCCGGAGATGGTCGGGGTGCCCGAGGCCCTCGATGATTACGTAGCCGGCTTGGAGCCCGAGGCCGCCGGTGCCGTGCGCAACCTCACCGACTACCTCGGCGCCCTCGGCGACGAGATCGCCACCGAGGGTCGGGGTGAGGTCACCATCCCGGCCTCGGACCTGGCCGAGCTGCGGCGGCTCGTACCCGGATTGGTCGACGAGATCAAGCTGGTCTCGGGCGGGATCATCGTCGACAGCTACATCGACGTCCGGGTCACGCCGGTCATTGGCAAGGATGGCCTGATCGAGTTCCGCACCAACCACCTACAGGACAGGATTCGCGCGCACACCATCGTCAAGGCGCTCGTGGTGGCGCTCAACAACTACGTCGTCGAGAGCGGCGGGCGCTTCCGTACGGTATCGGTCACGCCCGAGGGCCTGACCGTCACAGCGGAGCGGCGAGCTGAGAACTGATGTGAGCTGCGACTAGGCCGCGCTAGACCGAACGGTCCTCGCGCCCCGGATCCCAGAAGCCCGCATGGACCGCCTCTGCTTCGGGCAGGTCGGCCGGTCCCTCGACGACGATGGAGCGCTGGCCCGCGGCGAGCACCTCGCGTGCTGAGAGGTGCATCGTGGGGTTCTCCGCATCAGCGCCGGTGAACTCGCCCAGGCGCGACTCCGGCAGGGCGTAGACCACACGGCTGATGCCGCTCCAGTAGATCCCGCCCGAACACATCGCGCAAGGCTCTGTGCTGGTGTACAGCGAGCAGGCGGCGAGCTCGTCTTCCGTGAAGGCGCCACTGGCTGCACGCACGAGGTTGAGCTCCGCATGCCCCGTCACGTCATGCTCGGTCGTGACCGTGTTCTCGGCCTCGAGCAACACCTCACCATCGGCAGAGGTGAGCAGTGCCCCGAAGGGGTGGTTGCCCGCATCCCGGGCGCGCCGTGCCACATCCACCGCACGGCGGAGCAATCGCAAGTCGTTCGGGTCCATGCCCCCGATGGTAGTCCGACTCGCGCCCTCGCTCTGCTCAGGGTCCGGCTGCTACCTCGTGGTGACCCGGTAGATGAAGCCGCCCTTGTCGTCCGAGACGTAGAGCGCGCCGTCGGCGCCTGCGGTGATCCCCGCCGGGCGACCCGTGGCATCACCGGTGGCGGGGTCGAGGAATCCGCCGACGAGGGTGATCGGTTCGCCGGTCGGACCATCGTCCCAGGGCAACCACCAGACCTCGTAGCCGACCTTCTCCGAGCGGTTCCATGAACCGTGGAAGGCGATGACCGCGCCGTCGTCCCAGAAGTCGATACCGAGCGGCGCCATGTGCGCCCCGAACTCTGCGGCCGGCTCCACCACGCCCTCGCAGCCGACCTGCCCGGTCAGCGGATCGGGCTCCTCACCGAAGTCCGGATCGGGCAGGTCCCCCGCATGGCAGCGAGGCCAACCCGCATCGGCACCGTCGACCACCCGATAGAGCGTCTCCGGCGGCAGGTCGTCACCGAGCATGTCCCGCCCGTTGACCGTAGCCCAGGCCTCGCCCGTGGCAGGATCGACCGCCAGCCCGACGGCGTTGCGCAATCCCCGCATGAGCACGCGCCACTCACCGCCCTTCGGCGGGGCAGTGATGACCGTGGCTCGCTCCTCGTCCTTCTCCCAGCAGACATCGCAGCTCGAGCCGTGGCTCACCAGCAGCGAGCCGTCCTCCGCCACCGCCACCGTTCGCGTCGAATGCTGCCCGCCCGGGGCGTAGTGAAGGACCTCCTCTCGCGCGACCTCGGTCCGGGCCTCGTCTAGCGTCAGCCGGAAGAGCGTCCCGCTGCCGGCGACGAGCATCGTGCCATCGGGCGCGAACGCCAGGGAGTGGGCCACGTCGTAGCCGGTGCCCACCTCGACCACTCCGTCCGCGCGGCCATCGCCATCGGCGTCGGGCAAGGCCACGACCCGATCCTCGCCTTGTTCCGCCACGAACAGCGTGCCGTCCGGGGCCACGGCCATGAAGCGCGGGTGATCCAGCCCGGAGGCGAAGACACCGGCGGCGTAGCCTGCCGGCAGGATCAGGTCGGTCTCACCGGGTTCGCCCTT
>CAYZDQ010000011.1:0-14553 GCA_964476955.1 uncultured Anaerolineaceae bacterium | reverse complement strand
GAACTACGGCCAGCCACCGACAGAGCCCTATGGCGCACCGCCCCCGCAGCCGCCGAGCGACCCCTACTTGGGAGGGCCGCCGCAGGACCCGTACACGCCGCCGCAGGATCCGTACGCGCCGCCGCAGGATCCGTACTCACCACCCCAGGATCCGTACTACGGGCAGCAGCCCCCGCAGCAGGACGCCTACGCCCACCAGCAGGACGCCTACGCCCAACAGCAGGCCTGGCACGCGCAGCAGCAAGCTGCTCGGAAGGCGACATCAGACGCGGACGCGCGGCGCCCTCGCGGTGGTTCGGGCGCGGCGATCTTCGGGATCCTGCTCGTGCTCGTGGGCGCGTGGGTGCTCTTCGGTGACCAGCTGGACGTCGATCTCGACTTCAGCGAGCTCTGGCCCGTGGCTGCGGTCGTCCTCGGCGGGATCATGGTCGTGGCTTCGGTCATCCCACGCCGAGGTGGCGACGAGGGCTGAAGCGCCGCCGCGCTGGTAGTACGCAGTCCTGCGTGTTGACCCGGCGCACCACCCACGCTGGCATGGACCCTCGCCGCTGAGGGAGCGTGGATGGAGTCGGTACTGGGGTGGTTCGATCTGAGTAGTGTGGGGCTGCCCATCGGGCCCGCCGGTGGCCCACAGATGTCCATGGTGCAGCAGGTGCTGCTCTATCTCGTGGTCGTGGCTGGGGTCGTCCTGTCCGAGGCGGTGGCCATGGCGCGTAGTGGAAGCGCGATCCGCGTCGAGCTGGGACGGCCGTGGCTGATCGTGGCCTGTCTCATCGCCCTCGTCGTCTTCCCCGCGGTCTGGCGTGAGATCGGCGCCATGAGCGAAGCCGGTCTGCTGGTCCAGATGGGGGTCGCGGCGCAGGGCGGCGTCTTCTGGGGCGTGGTCATGGCCGGCGCGGAGAAGAGCGTGGGCACGGAAGTGCGAGCCGGCTAGGGCAAGAGTGCTGCCGCTCGAGGATCCCGTCGTGGATGGACGCCGATGAGCACGACCGCTGCCACCGCCAGGGCCGGGATGCCGATCGCCACGGCCATCCGCGGACCGAGCTCGATCATGCCGGCCGCGGTAAGGCGATCGATGACGAGGGCGCCCGCGAGGAAGACACCCAGCGGTCCCGAGATCGAGTTGGCGATGTTGGCCAGGCCCATGTAGCGCCCGCTGGTGATGAGCGGGATGGTCTCGGTCATGAGCGCCCAGTCGACCGCGAGGTAGGCGCCACTGCCGAGCCCCATGAAGAAGAGTCCGACCACGGCCACGGGCGGCGAGGGGGCGGCAGCGATGACGGCCAGGCCGGCGGCGGCGATGGCGCAGGCGGCCCAGATGACCGGCTTGCGACCGAGGCGATCAGAGAGGCGTGCAGCGGGGATGGCCGCGGAGACGGTGGCCAGGGCCAGGGCAACGAGCGCGACGATGCCCCAGAAGGTGCGGTCGTCCCCGGTCTGACCCAGCGAATCGCGCAGGTACCAGGCACTGATGTTGACGAAGATGCCGGTGCCCATGAGGAAGAGCAGCCGTACCACGGTCATGCGGATGAAGGAGCGCTCACGGAGGACGTCGAGGCCCCAGGCCTCACGCGCGATGGCCGTCCAGGACCGTCCTTCACGGGGTTTGGGTGGCGGTCCGTCGTCGACGAAGCGGAAGGTCAGGACCGCCAGGGTGAGTTCCACCACTGCGATGCCGAAGAGGGCCAGGCCCCAGGCGTCGAACTGGGCACCGATCATCATCACCAGCGCACCGGCGATGGTGCCGCCCAGGCGCATGACGCCGACGGCGCCGCTGGCCAGGCCCACCTGTGGTTCAGCCACGAGGTCCGGCACGAAGCCCTGGTAGGGGCCCTGGGCCACGTTGGAGCTGAACTGCAACGAGAGGAAGAGCAGGGCGTACACCGCCAGCAACGTCGGTGTGCCCAGCGCGCCGCCGTCCCAGTCGGCGGGCTCGGCCATGGCGATGAGGGCCAGGCCGGTGAGGAAGATGAAGTCGCCGATGGACCCGCCGATGATGTAGCCCTTGCGCTTGCCGAAGCGCGAGACCGTGTAGTCGCTCAGGGCGCCGACGGTGGGTACGACGAGGATGGGCACGAGTGCGCCCAACGCCTCGAGCAGGCCCATGGTGAGGCCGCGCGAGCCCTGGCCCACGATGAGCTCGACCTGCGTCTGGCCGAACCACTCATAGCCGCCCCAGACGGCGTTGATGCCGAACCAGTAGACCGAGATGAGCGCGAGCTGCCGCATGGGCAGGCGCGCCCGGGGTCGCGCGTGGTCGGTCATGTGCTCGTCTCCTTGGCCGCGTCCGGTGCGCTACAGAGTGGAGCGTCGTGACCGCGGATACAAGAGTGGCCGGGGCTGGCCCTCGCGCACGCGAGGGTCCGGCCCGGGAGTGCGGCCGCTCAGGAACCGCTCGAACTGACCGAGCACCCAGCGATCGTGCTCGGTCAGGTACGGGTCCGCGAGGCGTTCGACGATGCCGCGACGCACCCGTCGGTACGGCTCCGGCAGCTGCCGGCCGGCGTCGGAATGGACCGTGGCCCTGTACATCTCGTGCCCCCGATGCGGTCGTGGTCGGATACCACGCTGGGGCTAAGGCAATAGGGCGTCGTCGGGCCGCGCCTCAAACGCGGCCTTAGGCTGAACCTTGGCCCCGGGAGCGCTCGGGCCCGGCCAAGGCGGACGATGGGGATGGCACGGTCGGTGGCCCTTCGGTAACGCCCGTAGTCGGGCGCCCTCGCGAGGATGCGTGACCAGGCGTCCTCCACCTCGCGCGTGGCTGCGGGCCAAGGGCGGGAGGTCACCTGCGTCGCATCCGAGCGACCCGGTTCGCGCTAGCCTCAGGCCAGCACCAGCCCACACAGACAAGGAGCGCGAGCATGAGCCCGCTGGCCGCCATCTTCCACCCCGGTGCCGGGGATCCCAACGGCTACCCCGTCAGCGCCGTCGACTTCGTCAGCAACTGGTCGGAAGCGACGGGCACCGTCACGCAGGTCGTGTGTGTCACGACGGACGGTGCCATCCACACGCTCGACGCGGCCAAGGTGCAGATCGTCGATCGCGGCGCGGCCGAGGCCATCGTGGCCGCCACCGAGATCAACGACAAACAGCGTGGACAGCAGGGCACGTTGCCGCCGACCGCCCCACCGCCTCCGCCGCTGCGCTAACGGGATTCGGGCGGCACGGACGCCCGCCACCGTGGCAGACCGCACCCGACCTCACCCCGGACGGGACCACCGGGTGGTAGGGGTCTGAGACGAATCCCGGCAACCTCTAGGCCATGGAAACGCGAACACCCCTCCCCACGCTGGTCAGGCGCGTGATGGTCACTACCGTCGCGCTGGCCGTTCTATCGACCCCATTCGCCTCAGCCGCTGAGGCTGCGATCACCAAGGGCTTCAAGGCCAAGGTGGACACGAACCTCGCGCCCGGCATCAACTACCGCTACGGCAAGGCAACCACTACCGGTGGGCGTCCACAAGAGGTCCGCGTCGGCACCGTCGACCCCAAGGTCGATGGCGTGCGGCTCAAGGCGCTGCTCTCCAACGGCAAGGTCGTCAAGCGCGCGGTCGTGACCAAGATCGTGCTGGCCAAGGAGCGACCGGACTTCAAGCCCATGATCGCCACCAACGGCGACATGTCCACGCGCCAGCGCGTGGATGCCTACGCCGCCCCGCACTCGATGGCCGCTTCCGGCGGTGAGCTGCTCCTCGCGCAGCCCTGTGCACGGCCCACGCTGGGGATCGATGCCCAGGGCAACGCCGCCATGGGCATGGTCCGCACGCACGTGAGCGCTATCCCGCCGGGCAAGGAGCGGCCCACGCCTATCCACAAGGTCAATACGCATCGCGATGACGGCCACATCGTGCTCTACACCAAGCGCTTCGCCAACAGCACGCAGACCACCTATGGCGGTGTCGAGGTCGTCCTCGACATGGAGGGCAAGCTCGAGCCCAACGGGACGCAGAAGGTGCGTGTGCTCAAGGTACGCAAGGGTGGCGGCAACACCAAGCTGAGCTGGGGCAAGGCCGTGCTCTCGGTCAAGAACCCCACCCACAAGTGGGTCTACCAGCTGAAGGTGGGCCAGAAGTTCACCATCCAGACCCAGGTGGTCCAGAAGGTCGACAAGCCCTGCGGTGGCACGCTCAAGGCAGCCACGGGCTTCGGCGACATCGTGGAGGCTCAGGGCGGCAACTACTTCACCCTGCGCAACAACAAGAACGCGGCCCCGTCCAATGCCGTCTACCCGGCAGGCTCACAGCGTCATCCGCGCACGAACATCGGCCTCACCGCTGATGGCAAGGTGCTGATGGTCGTGGTCGATGGTCGCCGTAGCGGCAGCGTCGGCATGACCCTCGCTGAGATGGGTCAGCTCATGAAGTCCCTCGGTGCCGTGAACGCCTTCAACGGCGATGGCGGGGGATCGTCCGTGATCGCGCGCCACATGGCCGGCACGGGGCTCTTCCAGGTGGCCAACCGTCCGTCCGACGGCAAGCAGCGCCCGGCCACGCAGGCCTTCGCCGCCTTCGCGGTCATCGACTAGCTCGCCACCCATCGCGTTTCCAGACAGGCCCCCGCCCCGGCGGGGGTCTTCTTCGTGCCCGGCGCTACGCCCGGAGCGAGCGTCCCACCAGCACCTCCGTGGCGGGGTCGTGGTCCACGTGCACGAGATAGGGCGTGCCGCAGACCACGACGTCGGCTCGCTCCCAGGGCCGGTCCACCGCCAGGAACGGCTGCTCCTCACGGTCCCATTCCCACCAGAAGTCCGTCTCCTCCCGGCTGCCACCCTGGCGCTCGATGCCTCGTCGGTTGGCGTGGTCGAAGTCCGACTGGACCCACACGGCCGCGTCGAACAACGGCGCCAGGGCGCGGCGACTGACACCGACTCCCTCGACCACCACCAGCGGTGCCACGGCCGGGACCTCGATCGAGCCTTCACGCTCGCGCGCCTCCCAGGCCGGCGGCCGATAGTCGACCGACTCGCCCCGGCGCAGTGGCTCGAGGATGCCCTCTGCCATGAGGTGGTCCCAGGCGAAGAAGGACTCCCACCAGGCCACGTCATCGGTATGGACTACAGCAGCGCCGGGCACCAGAGCGGCGAAGAGCCCGGCGGTCGTCGTCTTGCCTCCGCCCTGGCGACCGTCGACGGCCAGCAGGAACGGCCGCCCCTCGGGTGTGTTCATCGCCGCCCGCAGCGCCCGGTAGACGTCGCTGATCCGCCGTGGCGTCCACGGGTCAGCGGCCGGCTCCACCGACGGAGGCCGGATCACTCGCCGAGCGCTGCCCGTACTGCCGGGATCACGGTGGAGCCATAGATCTCCAGCTGCTCTTCCTCGTCCCCGCTCATGAGGTAAAGATTGAACTGGTCGACGCCGGCTTCATGCAGCTGGAGCAGACGCTCCACGTGTGCCTCGGGCGGACCGATGATGGCGAACTGGTCCACGACCTCGTCGGCGATGTACTCAGCGTTGGAGGAACCGACCTCGGCGTGATGCCGATAGTCGTACTCCTCGCGCCCGCGGATGTAGCCGGTGAGTGACTCCGGCAGCTCCTCGCGGGGGTACTTGTTGACCAGGTCCACCACGTGGTTGGCGACCATGGCGGGGAACCAGCGCACACGTTCGCGGCACTCCTCGAGCTCACCGACGTGCGCTGGGGCCGCGGCCTGGATGAGGATCCTGTCGGCGTCACGTCCCGCCTCGGAGGCGGCCGCCCGCATCTGTCCTGCCATCCAGCTGATGAGGTCCGGATCACCCAGCTGCAGGATGAGCCCGTCGGCGACGCGACCGGTCATGGCCAACGCCATGGGCCCGTACCCGGCGACCCACACCGGCAGATCCCAGTCCTGTGTCCAGGTCAGCTCGAGGTCTGTGCCCTTGTACTTGACCGTGCGTCCTTCGACGAGCTCGCGGATGACGTGGACCGCGGTCTCCATCGTCCTGAGCTTCGTGGGCGGCAAGCCCAGCATGCGTACGGCGCCGTCTCCGCGGCCCATACCCAGGTCCATGCGGCCGCCGGAGATCTCCTCCAGCGTGGCCAGCACGCTCGCGGTCACGCTCGGATCACGGGTGGTCGGGTTGGTGACACAGGCACCCAGCCGCATGTCGGTCGTTTCGACGGCGAGAAGGGTGAGCAGGGGGTAGATCTCGCGCCAGAGCACCTGGTTGTCCCAGAACCAGCCGTAGCCGAAGCCGGCCGCCTCGGCCTGCCTGGTGAGCACGACCGTGCGCTCGACGCTGTGCTCTGCCTTGAGGGTGAAGCCGAAGTCCATGAGCGGGGAGCCTACACGCTCAGGGCCGCAGGTGGAAGCCCGTTCGGGCCGCCCGAATTGGCTGACCGGCGGTGCACGGCTGACCGCAGGTGTGGAACAGTAGGGCGGAGGTCGACCCCAAGCGACAGGAGGAGCTCATGGCCGCCACGACCCCAGGCCTGGTCTGTGCCCATCACCACCTCTATTCGGCGCTCGCTCGCGGGATGCCGCCGCCTCCCGCGGTGGCCACGGACTTCGGGGAGATCCTGGAGCAGATCTGGTGGCGGCTCGATACCGCGCTCGACCTGGAGATGATCCGCTGGTCGGCCATGCTCGGCGCGCTCGAGGCGCTCGAAGCCGGCACCACCGCCATCGTCGACCACCACGAGTCGCCCAACGCCATCGAGGGCAGCCTCGATGCCATCGCCGAGGCCTGTGCGGAGGTGGGTGTGCGGGTCTTGCCCGCCTACGGCATCACCGACCGACACGGCGCGGACGGTGCCCGCCGCGGACTGGAGGAGAACCGCCGCTTCATCCAGGCCGGCAACAAGGGCCTGGTGGGCATCCACGCCACATTCACCTGCACCGACGAGTCGCTGCGGGCGGCAGCGGAGCTGGCGCAGGAGCTGGGCGTGGGTGTGCATATCCACGTCTGTGAAGGCGTGGGCGACATCGATGCCCCGTCGCGCCTGGAGGGGCTCACGCGGGACGACTGGCTGCTGAGCCATTGCGTCCACCTGCCCACGGACCACGCCCTGCGCGGGACGATCCTGCACAACCCCATGTCCAACCTCAACAACGCGGTGGGCTACGCGGACCCCGCGCGCTTCAGCAACCCCGTGGCCCTGGGCACCGACGGCATCGGCGGCAATGTCATCGAGGCCTTCCGCCTGGCCTACGTCATGCAGCGCAGCGTGGACGTGACCTGCGGGCCCGATACCGCCTGGGGCTGGCTGGAGACCGGCTGGGACCTGATGCCCGAGGCGCGCGAGGATGAGGTCACCTGGTCCTACGAGCCCATGGATCCGTGGCACATCGCCTTCACCCCGGGCGTGCGCCCACTCGAGGTGAAGGTGGGCGGTGAGGTCGTCTTCGCTGACGGACGACCCACGAGGGTCGATCCGGTGGAGGTCCGGGCCAAGGCCGCCGAGCAAGCGGCTCGTCTGCACGCGCGCCTGTAACGACGCCGACACAGCGGAGAGGAGTGAGGTCATGGGGGATCGGTTCAAGCCCATTTCGATGGAGCAGCTGACCGACTGGGTCTTCGACGAGCTCGAGACGAAGGACTCGATCTTCGGCGTACCTCGCTCCGCTTTCTTCGTGCCCGATCCGGCCGACCGCTTCCGCACCGAGGTCTACGGTCAGGCCCTCGACACGCCCTTCGGGGTGGCCGCGGGCCCGCATACCCAGATGGCCCAGAACATCATCGTGTCCTGGCTCGTCGGCGCCCGCTTCATCGAGCTCAAGACGGTCCAGACACTCGATGAGCTGGAGGTGGCCAAACCCTGCATCGACGTGGAAGACGAGGGCTACAACGTCGAGTGGTCGCAGGAGCTGAAGGTCTTCGAGTCGTTCGACGAGTACCTGCGGGCGTGGGTGTTGATCCATGCGCTCCAGCGGAGGCTCGGCTTCGCGGAAGAGCGACCCTGCGTCATCTTCAACATGAGCGTGGGCTACGACCTCGAAGGCATCCGCCAGCCCAACGTGCAGTGGTATCTCGACACCATGGCCGATGCCTCGGCCTACCTGCCGGCCTACCTCGACATCGTGGCGGCGCGCTGTCCCGAGGTGCGTGAGATCGCGGTGCCGCCGTGCATCTCCGACACGATCACACTCTCGACCATGCACGGCTGTCCGCCCGATGAAATCGAGCAGATCTCGCTGTATCTGTTGCAGGAACGCAAGCTGCATACCGCGGTCAAGTGCAATCCCACGCTGCTCGGCCCCGATCGCGTGCGCGGGATCATCAACGACGACCTCGGCTTCTCCGATGTGCCGGTGCCCGATGAAGCCTTCGGCCACGACCTCAAGTACGTCGACGCGGTGCCCATGTTCCACAACCTCAAGCGGGTGGCCGCAGCGGAGGGCGTGGAGTTCGGGCTGAAGCTCTCGAACACGCTCGAGGTCGAGAACTGGCGCACCCGCTTCGACGGCGACGGGATGATGTACCTGTCGGGCCGGGCGTTGCACCCGGTGACCGCCAACCTCGCGGCGATGCTGAGCGAGGAGTTCCGCGGCGACGTGATGCTGTCGTACGCTGGTGGCGCCGACTGCTTCAATGTGACCGACCTGCTGGCGTCCGGCATGTCCACCGTCACCGTCTGCTCCGACCTGCTCAAGACCGGCGGCTACCTGCGGCTCTCGCAGTACGTGGAGAAGCTCGGCGCGGCGATGGAGGAGGCTGGCGCGGCCGACCTCACAGACCTGGCGGCGAGGAGCGCGGTCGGTGTCAACGGTTTCTCCGAGTTCGCCCCGGTGCTGTGCTGGTCGGTCCTGACCGATAGCAGGCTCGCGCTCGACCTCGAAGACTGTGCCTCGGTCGGCGTCGCGCTGATCGAAGGCGACGGCCCACCAGCGGAACGGGTCCGTGACTGGGCTACCGAGAAGGGGCTGGACACCGAGCGGACCGAAGCGCTCGTGGCGCTGGTGCAGAAGGTTCTGGCGCGGATGAACCTGCGCCGCTACGCCACCGAGGTGCGGTCCGACTGGCGCTACCAGAAGGCCTCGTTGCGGACCGACCACTCCAAGACCTCGCGCGAGCTCGGGCTCTTCGACTGCGTCAAGGCGCCGTGCGTGGACGAGTGCCCGGTGGACCAGAACGTGCCGCTCTACATGAACGCCGTGCGCGACGGCGACTTCGCCGAAGCCGTGCGCCTGACGCGGGGCGACAACCCGCTGCCATCGATCCTGGGCCAGGTCTGTGACCACCTCTGCGAGACCACCTGCATCCGCACGCACCTGGACCAGCCGCTGGCCATCCGCCACATGAAGCGCTTCATCATGGAGCAGGAAGGACAGCCACTCATCCCGCTGCAGCAGCCCGCGCGTGGGGCGAAGGTGGCCGTCATCGGTGCCGGTCCGGCGGGGCTCTCGGCGGCACAGGAGCTGGCACAGGCCGGTTTCGCGGTGACGATCTTCGAGGCCCACGCCTACCCGGGCGGGATGGTCGGCGGGGCCATCCCCGAGTACCGACTACCGCAGGCGAAGATCGACCAGGACATGGCCCTGCTACGCGGGCTTGGAGTGGAGATCCGCTACGGCCAGAGCGCTGGCGTGGACTTCAATCTCGAGCACTTGCGCGCTGACGGGTTCGAGGCGATCTTCGTGGCCGTGGGTGCACAGCTGGCCAAGCGCCTGGGGCTGCCCGGCGAGGACGCAGACGGCGTCATGGATGCGCTGCTCTTCCTGCGCAGCGTGCGCGAGGGCGAGCCCGTGCCGGTGGGGCCGCGGGTAGGTGTCATCGGCGCCGGTGACACGGCCATGGATACCGTGCGCTCCGCGATGCGCGTGGGCGCGGAGTCCGCTTCGCTCATCTACCGCCGCACCGTGGACGAGATGCCGGCTGATCCGGAGGAGATCCACGCTTGTCGCGAGGAGGGCGTGGGCATCGTGGAGCTGGCCAAACCAGCGCGCCTGCACCTCGAGGACGGAAGGCTGGCGGGCCTGGTCTGTACTCGCACCGAGTACCGCGGCGAGCGCGACGCGGCCGGTCGGAAGGTCCCCTTCGACGTGCCCGACTCGGAGTTCGAGATCCCGCTCGACACGCTCATCCTGGCCATCAGCCAGCACTCGGTGCTCGACTTCTTCGGGGCCGACACGCCGGCGCTGACCAGGGCCGGCTACATCGACGTCGATCCGCTCACGCATGAGACGTCGATCCCTGGTGTCTACGCCGGTGGAGACGTGGCCGGGGATGGGCCCTCGTCGATCGTCAAGGCCGCGGCGGAAGGCAAGGCCGTGGCCGCTGCCATCGGCCAGGCACTCGGGGCAGGCGAGGCCGAGGAGTCCGCGCCGGAGCCGGTTCGCGTCGACCTCCACGAGATGGTCAAGCGTCGTGCCCGGCGCGAGTACCGCGTACCCATCGAGTTCACCCCGGTGGGCGACCGTGATGGGTTCGACCAGACCGTGCTCGGCTACAGCGCCGCGCAGGCGATGTCGGAGGCGGATCGCTGCCTCGACTGCCACGCGATCTGCAGCCTCTGTGTCGGTGTCTGTCCGAACATGGCCCTGATGACGTACGAGTCGGAACCGTTCGCGGCGACCTTGCCGGTGCTCCAGGTCGAGGGCGGGAGTGTCGTGGTGGGTGAACGAGAGGCCTACCGCGCCGAGCAGTTACTGCAGATCGCAGTGTTGACCGATTTCTGCAACGAGTGTGCCAACTGCGTCACTGCCTGCCCCACATCGGGCGAGCCGTATCGGGACAAGCCGCGGCTGTACCTCGATCGGGCGGAGTTCGAGGCGGAGGCGGACAACGCCTTCATGCTCTTCGCCGACGGCTCGGTCGAGGGTCGGTATGGGGGCCAGACACACCGGCTATCGGTGAACGGTGCGGTCGAGTACGAGACACCGTCGTTGAGCGCACGTCTCGAGGCCGGGTCACTGGCCCTGGTGGAGGCCACGGCGCACGAGGACGTCGACGGGGACGCTTCGTTCTCGTTGCGACCCGCCGCCGACATGCTCTTGCTCGCGCGCGGCCTGCGAAGATCGATGCGGCACCTGCCACCCGCTACGGACGAGGCGATTCCCGGGACGAGGGTCGCGCATCCGGGTTACGCGGAGTGAGCACCGCCGTAGGCGGACGCGATGGCGGCGTGGCCATCGTCGGCGCAGGACAGCACGGCCGCGTGGTGGCCTCGGTGCTGGAAGCTGCCGGCGTGGCCATCGTCGGCCACTTCGACGACGATCCGGCCACGTGGGGTGCCACGTTGGGGCGAGTGCCCGTGCTCGGGCCACTGGACGAGATCCCTGCGGACGCGCCCGCCATCATCGCTACCGGTGACAACGCGGCGCGACAGCGGCTCGCCCAGCGGCTCGATCTGCACTGGACCACGGCCGTCCATCCGTTCAGCTCGGTGCACCCGGACGTCGAGCTTGGGCCTGGCACGGTGGTTTGTGCTGGGGTCATCGTGCAGGTGGGCGCCGTCGTCGGCTCCCACGTGATCCTGAACAACCGCGCCGGGGTAGGCCACGACGCGTCGGTCGAGGATTTCGCCCACATGACCGTCTGTCATCTCGGGGGCGAGTCGCGACTCGGGGAGGGTGCCTTCATGGGCATCGGCTCGTCCACTGTGCCACGGGTCCGCATCGGTGCCTGGGCTACGGTCGGCGCCGGATCGGTGGTCTTCGCTGACGTTCGACCCGGAGCCACGGTCCTGGGCAACCCGGCTCGCGAGATCCCCAGTCGCGCAGACTCGACCTAGGACGCCGAGTTGAGAGTCGGTCACCGTCGCGCGGCATTCGGCTCGCGCGCTCGACGCCTCGGGTTCTGGTCGCTTGACCGGCTACGCGGCGCTCCGATGCGCCGGCACTACGACGAGATCCGCGCATCGATGTCGGGTTCGCCGCCCAAGGATGGCGTGTTGCGGGATCTGCTTGACCACGCGACGAGCACGACGACCTTCTACGCGCCCTATGGAGGCCGCGACCTCGCCGACTTCCCGGTCATCAGCAAGGCCACGGTGAAGCAGGACACAGCGGCCTTCCGGTCGCGCGCGTTCAGGGAGGAGTCCGAGCTGCATCTTCAGACCTCCTCAGGCTCCACGGGGGAGCCATTCGAGGTGCACCAGGACCGGGGCAAGCGCCAGCGCACGGTCGCCGACACGGTCGTCTTCAATGAGCAGGCCGGCCTGCGGCTGGGCGACCGGCTGATGTGGCTGTTCGCGGCACGCCTCGTGCCTATGTCACGCCGCAAGCGGATCGTCCAGAACATCGTGGCCGTCGATCACGTCGGTCTCGACGAGCGGGCGAGCGCACGCATCATCGATCGCCTCCTCGGCGACCACATCGTGGCCATGCTGGGCATCAACTCCACCTACCAGGTGCTCGCGCGACACATCGAATCGCGCGGCATCGACCCGGCGGCGCTTGGGCTCACGGTCATCATCGCCACCGGTGAGAACATGGTCGCGGGCGAGCGGGATCGCATCTCCGCGGCCTTCGGCTGCCCGGTCGTGAACCGCTACTCGACCCAGGAACACGGCATCCTCGCCATGACCGAGCCCGGCGGCGACCGGCTGCTGTTGAACCGAGGTAGCTACCGCTTCGAGTTCCTCCGGCTCGACTCGGACGCGCCGCAGGTGCCGGGGCAGCCGGCGCGCGTCGTCATCACTGACATCTACAACCGGGCCACACCCATGATCCGCTTCGACACCGGCGATCTCACCATCGTCGATGAGGTGGATGAGCGTGGTGAAGCGAGGTCGCTGAAGAGCATCGAAGGTCGCCGGAGAGACGTCGTCTATGACACCTCCGGAGGCCAGGTCGCGAGCACATCGATCTCCGGCATCCTCGTGGGTTCGTTTCCGCTGCTCAAGCGGTACCAGCTGATCCAGGAGGACCGGGCCGACTACCGCTTGCTGATCGTCCAGGGCTCCGATCGCTATCCCGAGGCTGACATCGCCGCGGAGCTGCGCCGGTGGCTGGGCCAGGATGCGTCGATCGAGGTGCGCTCGGTCGCGGACATCGCGCCTCTCGTCAGCGGCAAGCACCGCCCCGTGGTCGGTCTCTACGATCCAGCCGGCGAGATCGGATAGCGCAGGGTCAGGCGTCTCGACGTGATCTGAGGCCGATCCCGATCGCGATCGCCGCCAACAGGAAACCACCGAGCGCCATGATGGGCACCGGCACGTCGGAGTCCATCGAGAGGCCCAGGAGGCCGAGGACCAGCACGA
Source organism: uncultured Anaerolineaceae bacterium (assembly GCA_964476955.1). Taxonomy (GTDB): domain Bacteria; phylum Chloroflexota; class Limnocylindria; order Limnocylindrales; family CSP1-4; genus JAFMJV01. The sequence goes on along the minus strand of CAYZDQ010000011.1, from coordinate 1,431 downwards.
CGATGCCGAGCCCGAGGATGAGGTTGGCGGTCATGTGAGCATCGTGCACTCTCGCCGGCGCCGCGGTCCAGAGCCGGATGGGCGGGGTTCTGGCGGCTGGCCGGCGAATTCGGCGCAGTGGTGCGGGCTGACACCGCCGGGGCACTCCAGGGAGGTTAGGTGCGAAGGCCGATGGGTACCTTATCGCTAGGGCCGGATGACCATCGTCCGGCAACCGACAGGAGCACCCCGTGCGAACAACCTTCTCTTCCAGGTCCTTCGCAGCGACCTACGCCATCGGCGTAGTGTGGATCGTGGCCCTGTTCGAAGTCATCAAGGCGTCGGTCGCCTGATGCCCGAGAGCCAGCGACCGCACGAGAATCGCCAGACCTACCTCGCTCGCTTCGAAGAGGGGCCGCGCGACGGCACGCTGACGGCTGTGCTGGCGCTCGAGTCCGGCGAGCCTCCGGAAGTCCTCCTCACCCCGGGCCGGAGGAACGAGGTCTACGTGCTCGCTGGAGGCCCACGGCGCGACGGGAGTCTGCCCTACCTGCACATGCCGCCGAGCAAGGCCGCGCTGCTGCGGCATAGCAGGCCGCAGGCCGTTCGTCTATCACGCTGAACCATCGCGAGGCTTCGCTCTAGGGCCTCGTATCCCTGCGCGCCACCGTCCAGGACGGGGGATCGGCGGAGGTCGGGCGCTCGACGAACTGGAGCCAGTCGGTTCCTTTGGGCACGTAGCACGTGACCCAGCCGCGAGTGCTCTTGCCGGGACGGCAGGCACCCAGGGACGGCTTCTTTTGCCACAGCGCGTTGCGGTAGGTGAAGCCGCGCCCGTCGACAGCCTGCCACTGGTGGACGCTCGGGTTCTCCCTGCGATCGTCGCAGCGATAGCGCACGAGCACGGCCACGCTCTTGTTCTCCCGGGGCAGGCAGCGCGAGAGCCAGCGGCAGCGACCGGCGTCGATGCGGCCGGCCTTGGGTGCCTGGAACGACCAGTCCACGTCCAGCACCGTCACCTCCGCATTCCCGCGGCGCTGGGGGTCACCGAGACCGAACGGATCATCCTCCGGAGTGCGTGGCTGCAGGTAGCGGCGCACGACGAAGATGCAGAGGTTGGCGTCGCTCGGGGTCTGCGCGACCTGGCGGCATCGCTTCTCGAGTGCTGCAGTCTCGGTCCGCGCATCGGTCTTGGCCGGCTTCGACCGGCCCTTGGCGACCGTCCAGTGGAGCGCCAGGGACGTCCGTGGGTTCTCCACGATCCTGAGCCAGTCCACACCCTTGGGGACGTAGAACGTGACCCAGTAGCGGGCATCGCGCCCTGGTTCACACGTGCCTCGATCGACGATCCTGCCGCGCTTGTTCTTGAGATCCTTCGACCACAGCGCGTTGGAGTAGGTGAAGCCGTTCACGTCCGTGGCCTTCCACTGGTGCACGCTCCCACTCTGGACT
>CAYZDQ010000010.1:6167-14640 GCA_964476955.1 uncultured Anaerolineaceae bacterium | reverse complement strand
ATGTCAAGCGGCCCCGCAACAGGGGGCCATCTGGCACAAGCGAGCAACCGCGTCGCAGCCGGCCACGAGCCTGGCGCCGGATCGGTTCCCGGCGCTCGCAATAGGGGCCGTCCGGACCGACGTTGACATGACCTGTCGCCCGGACGTCCGTCCTTGACTGCCGTAGGCTGTGGCGCGTATGGTCATCGGTAATCGATTATCTATGAGTCGAGTCGAATCCGGGCTCGACGCAGGGGTGGAGGTTGCCGCTGACACAAGTGTCCGCATAGCGGCTGTCGGCCATGCGGCCGACGCCAGATGGATCTGATGGCTCGGAGGGAGCCGATGTCACGGACCGGCCGTGGAGGATGGCCGGCACATCGAATGGAGGCGAACGACTGATGGGACTCTTGAACGACGAGATCCTCGGACAGGAACTCGGGGACGACTCGTTCCCGATCGAATGGGCATCAGAGGATGAGAAGCGTCTCTTCTGGGTCTATGACGACCTGCACTGCCCCAAGCCCCTCAGCCCGATGTACGAGGACATCGGCGGTTGGTGGCTCAGCTGTGACCACATGTTCCGCCGCTTCGGGACCCCGTTCGCCAGCGACTGGATCTACAAGAACATCAACGGCTACCTGTACACCGCCGCCATCCCCGCCGAGGCCGGCCTGAAGTTCGACACGCAGGAATACAACTACCGCACCAACCCGATCGTGCCGGAGATGGGTGACGAGGACTACGCCGAGAAGATCGGCGCCTACCTGGGCGCGACCCTGGGTGTGTATGGCAATAACTTCGTGGGCTGGTGGAAGACGCGGTTCGTCCCCGAGATGGAGAAGAACTTCGCCTACATCGAGATGATGCTCGACCAGAAGGACGAGCTCACGATCGCTGACTTGGCGGTCCTGCTCGAGGACGCGATCGACATGCACGATCGCCACTGGAAGATCCACTGGATGCTCAACTTCGCGCAGCTGAGCTCGACGCTCAACCTGCGTGCGGTGATGGAGGAGACCCACGGCCAGGCCGACGAGGTCCTGCTGGGACGTCTGCAGAACTCCGCCAACGACCGCAACTGGGACAAGATCCGCGCTCTCTGGGAGATGAAGGAAGAGATCAAGGGCGACCCCGAGCTGGCGAGCCTCTTCGGTCCCGAGACGGCTATCGAGATCCGCCCAGCCCTGGAAGCCAGCGCCCGCGGCCAGCGCTTCATCGCCGAGCGCATCGTGCCCTACCAGAAAGAGTTCGGTTGGCACGCGGTCTGGAGCCACGAGTTCGTGTTCCCCACCTTCCGTGAGGACATGACCCCGATCATCCAGCTCATCCGCGACCAGTACGCCGACGACTACGACTACAACAAGGCCATCGGCGACCTCAAGGCGGACATCGACGCGGCCGCGGTGGAGATCCTCGAGGGGCTCGAGGGCGAGGCGCTCGAGAAGATGCGCGCCGCCAACGACATCAACCTCAAGATGGCGCCGCTGACCCCGGACCACCACTTCTACATCGACCAGGGCGCCAACGCCCACGTCCGCCTCGTGCTCATCGCCATCGGCGAGAAGCTGGTCGAGGCCGGTGCGCTGGACAAGGCCGACGACGTGGTCATGTTCCGCTACAACCAGCTGCGCGCCTTCATCGGCGCTCCCGACAGCATGGACGGCAGGGCCATCGCGGCCGCAGCGTGGGCCAAGTGGCACGCGGCCGAGGAGGTCCAGCCCAAGGACTGGGTCGGCACCGCCACCGAGACCCAGCTGGCCTTCCCGTACCTCAACCTGTGGGGCTTCCCGGACAAGTTCCATCGCTCGCAGGAGAAGATCGCCGGCCAGGTCAGCGGCATCGCCGGCTCGCCGGGCGTGGTCGAGGGTGTGGCCCGCGTGGTCAACTCCGAGGCCGAGTTCGACAGCCTGCAGGTGGGCGAGATCCTCGTCTGCCAGATGACCAACCCGGCCTGGCAGGTGCTCTACGGCAAGATCATTGCCGTGGTCACCGACGCCGGCGGCACAGTCTCGCATCCGGCGGTCCTCGCCCGCGAGTACGGCATCCCGGCCGTGGTCGGCACCTCCACCGGTACCTACGACATCAAGACCGGTGATCGCCTCCGCGTCGACGGCAACGCCGGCGTGGTCGAGATCCTCTAGGGATCGCGGGATCACCACCATGACGGACGACGCGGGGATTACTCGTAGCGTCCTGAGCGAGCAGGTCAAGGGTCGCCTCCTGCAGGCGATCCTTGACGGCCGCTACCCGCCGGGTGCCCGGATCGTGGAGACGCGCGTGGCCAAGGAGTTCGGCACGAGCCAGGCTCCGGTGCGCGAGGCGCTGCGCGATCTCGAAGCCCTCGGCGTCGTAGAGACCGCGCCGTTCAAGGGCGCCCGGGTCCGCCAACCATCGACCGAGGAGCTGCTCGAGGCGTTCGAGGTGCGCGCCATCCTCGAAGGCCACGGCGCCGTCCTGGCCATCGAGAACATCTCTGAGCAGGACCTCACCCGCCTGGCCGAGCTGACCGACGAGATGCGTTCGGCAGCCCAGGCCGGCGATCCTTTCCGTGAGGCCACGGTCGACACGGAGTTCCACCGGCTGATCATGCAGCACTCGGGGAACGCCACCCTCGAACGGGTGTGGAGCACGCTCGAGCCATTCCTGCGGACCTACATCACGATCGTCTCGCCCGGTGTCGACCGGCGGGCGGTCGCCGACCGGCACGTGCCTATCATCGAGGCGCTGCGGCGGGCCAATCCGGATCTCATCGAGGAAGCCTTCCGGGTTCACTTCGAGAAGGCGGCTGCCGCCCTCGCCGAGGTCTGGCCACACCACGAAGCCGACGCTGACGCGACGGATCGACCGCAGCCGGATGACACGCCGGCCATCGCCATCTAGTCCCTGTACACCGAAAGGACACCATGCCAGAGCTCGTACTCAGCCAAGAGATGTCGGCCGGACCGGCGCGCCTTCGGGTCGACGTCCTTGGCGGACCGGCCCGCGAGAGCATCGTCGAGGATATGGACTTCCTCAACTATCGCCTCGCCGCGGTGACGATGGAAGACGCCGTGACCGTGGCCGCCCCGGATGTGATTTGGGACGTCGAGGCGGAGAAGGACATCAGCTACGACGGTCGCGCCATGCATCTCGCCGGCGACTGGACCGCCGGCGCCATCCAGAAGATCCTCGTGACTATGCTCGCGTTGCGCATGGAGGCGGTGGGGCTGCACCCGTCGCACTCGTCCGCCGTGCGCTACCAGGACAAGTCGATCCTCTTCCTGGGCGGCGAGTCCAACCATGGCAAGTCCATGGGCCAGATCGAGGCCTGCCGCCGCGGTGGCCTGCTCATCAGCACCGAGACCACTGTCATCGACGAAGACATCAACGCAGCCATGGGCTCCAAGTCCGTGTTCCTGCGCGAGAAGCGGGCCAAGGGCACCGAGCGCGCTGACAAGGCCGCTCCGACCCAGGGCGTCAACAAGTTCTGGGGCGACATGCCCACGTGGGAGGAGTACCCTGACATCAGCGAGATCGACGTGGTCGTGCTGCCGGCCATCGACGGTAACTTCGACCCCAGCACCAAGAAGCTCGGTGACTTCGAGTCCCAGTTCCAGGCGCTCCACTCGCTGCAGAACTACTTCCTCACCAACGAGCTGCTGGCGCCGGGCTTCCCCATGCCGCTGACCGACACCGAGGCGTTGCGGCTGGCTCGCGCCCAGTTCTGCCTGAAGTTCTGCGACCGCCCCTTCTACTTCGTCCGCGCGGCCACGCCGCAAGTGCTCATGGACGAGGTCGACAAGATCCTCTAGGGAAAAGGGAGAGCACCGACATGCGCAGGTTCGCGTACGAGCGACCCGGCACGCTGGCCGAGGCCACGCGCATCCTGGCCGAGGCCGGCGAGGGTGCCCGTATCCTCGCGGGCGGCACCGACCTCGTCGTGGGCCTGCGCGATGATTCCATCCAGCCACAGGTCGTGGTCGATCTCAAGCGGGTGGCGGAGCTCGTGGGAGAGACCATCGTCCGTGACGGGGGCACGTTCATCTTCAACGCTCTCGCCACCATGACCGAGGTCGAGCACGACGTACGCGTGCTGGCCGAGCTGCCGGCCCTGGCCGAGGCCGCCCGCGTGGTGGGCTCGGTCCAGATCCGCAACCGAGCCACGCTGGTGGGCAACATCTGCAACGGCTCGCCCGCGGCCGACACCGTGCCACCGCTGTTGCTCTACGGGGCCAGCGTGGTGATCACCGGCCCGGACGGGGAGCGCCGGCTCTCGGCGGACGCGTTCCTGCTCGGCGCGCGCCGGAGCGGTCCCGACAAGCGTAAGGTCGACCTGCGGCCCGGCGAGCTCGTGCGCGCCATCGAGATCCCGGCCCCGGCCGCCGACTTCGGTGCCGCCTACACCCGCCTGGTCCGCCGGCGCGGCACCGACCTGGCCTCGGTGACCATGGGCGTCTCGGTCGATGGGGCGGGGGTCACCCAGGTGGCCTACGGCAGCGTCGGTCCGCGCGCCTTCCTGGTGGCCGATGAGAGCGGGGTCCTGGCCGACCCTGCGGCTGACCCGCAGAGGCGCACCGAGATCCTCGAGGAGCTGCTGGACCAGGCCTCGCCCTCGCCGCGCTCCATCCGGGCCGGTCCTGACTACCGCGTAGCGATGCTGCCGGTGCTGGCCATGCGCGCCCTCGACTCCGCCCTTGACCGTCGCGCCGGGAGAGCCGCCTGATGGCCGAACGACTGACCATCAGCCTCACCCTCAACGGGCGCTCCCGTGAGCTCGAGGTGGCCGTGCATCACACCCTGCTCGAGGTCCTGCGAGACGAGGTCGACCTCACCGGCACCAAGGAGTGCTGCGTGGTCGGCGAGTGTGGTGCCTGCACGGTGCTCGTGGACGGCCGCTCGGTCAACTCCTGCCTGATGCTGGCGGTGGAGGCCGATGGCTCAGCGGTGGTGACCGTCGAGGGCCTCGCAGCCGGCGGCGAGCTGGACCCGCTGCAGGAAGCGTTCCTCGACCAGAGTGCTGCCCAGTGCGGGTTCTGCATCCCAGGCCAGCTGATGTCGGCCACAGCCCTGCTCGACAGCATCGACGACCCCACCGATGAACAGATCCGGGAGGCGCTGGCGGGCAACCTTTGCCGCTGCGCCGGTTACCAGCAGATCTTCAAGGCCGTGCACCAGGCCGCCCGCGAGAAGAGGGGCGCGGCAGGGGAGCAGACGGCGTGATCACCGAGCAGAAGATCGGCGTCTCACCGCACCGTGTCGGCGGCTACGAGCGGGTCACGGGCGAACAGCAGTACCTCGCGGACATGCCCTTCGATGATGTCCTCTACGCCAAGCTCGTGACCGTCCCCTGCGGGCGCGCACGCATCATCGGCATCGACAAGAGCGCCGCCGAGGCCGTGCCCGGCGTGCAGCTCGTGATGAGCGCCGAGGACCTGCCCCAGCCGGTCCCGCGTTTCGGGCCGCACTTGCAGGACCGTCCCGTGCTGGCGGTGGGCGAGACCAAGTTCCACGGTGAGCCCGTGGTGGCGGTGGCGGCGGAGACGAAGGACGCGGCCGAGGAAGCCGCTCGCTTGGTGGAGGTCGAGTTCGAGGAACTACCCGGCGTCTACAGCGTCGACCAGGCGCTGGCCGAGAACGCACCGCTGGTGCGCGAGCCCGAGCTGCGTCGCGAAGACGACCCGCACCGCCAGAGCAACGTGCTCACCTCACGCGTGTTCGGCTGGGGCGACGTGGATGCCGAGGAAGCCGAGCTCGTCGTCGACGAAGCCTACTCCTTCCCCATGATCACGCACTTCGCCATCGAGCCTCACGCCTTCGCGGCCGCGCCGGTCGAGGACGGCATGGCCATCTGGTCGACCATCCAGCATCCGTACCTGCTGCAGAAGCAGATGGCCAAGCTGCTCGACCTGCCCCTGGCCAAGGTGCGCGTTTACGCACCCGATCCCGGTGGTGGCTTCGGCGGCAAGCAGAACATCAAGCTCGAGCCGCTCGTGGCCTTCATGGCCCTCGAGACCGGCCGCCCCGTGCGCCTGGTGCTGACGCTCGACGAGTCGTTCCAGGCCAACCGCCGAACCTCGGCGCAGATCCGCGTACGCAGTGGCTTCACCCTCGGTGGCAAGCTCATCTTCGAAGACATCCAGAGCGATTACCTCCTGGGCGCCTACGCCGACATCGCCGATCGCGTCGTGTCCAAGAGTCAGTACGCCGCGGCCGGTCCGTACAAGGTGCCCAGCGTGCGCATCACCGCGCGCTCCATCCTCTCGAACACCACGCCGGCCATGGCCTTCCGTGGCTTCGGCACGCCGCAGGTGAACTGGGCCGTGGAGTCGAACATCGACGCCGCCGCCCGCGCGCTCGGCCTGGACCGCGCGCAGATCCGCCTGCGAAACCTCGCCACCCGCGGTGAGGAGATCATCCCCAACGACACCCCCGCTGATGGGCTGTGGCACGAGACCGTGGAGCGGGCCATGCACATGGTCGGCTGGGATACGCCGCTGCCGGAGGGTCGCGGCCGCGGCCTCGCGGTCGGCCTCAAGTCCAGCGCCACCACCGGTCTCTCGTACTCGATCGTGCGCCTGTTGGCCGACGGCAGCGTGCTCGTCTTCGCCGGTACCAGCGACATGGGCCAGGGGGCGCGCACGATCTTCGTCCAGATCGCAGCCAACGAGATGGGCGTGCCTATCGACCGGGTCAGTGTGGTCATGGGCGACACCGCGGTCGTGCCCTACGACCAGCAGACCTCGGCCAGCCGCTCGACCGTCTTCATGGGCAACGCTAGCATGCGTGCCTGCCGCGTGATCCAGGCCCAGGTGGCGAAGATGGCGGCAGCCGCCGAGAGCGTGCCCGAGTGTCAGATCGTGGTCGACCAGGGCGTCGTCTCGCTGCCCGATGGCGACGTGCCACTCGTGGACGTGGTCAAGGCCGGCCTGGGCAAGCTCGGAGGCGAGCTCATCGGCACCGGCCAGTACCGCAAGGACGTGCAGCCCGAGCACCCGCTCGGCGGCAGCCCGGCCTTCTACGAGTTCAACTGCACCGCCATCGAGCTCTCGGTGGACGAGGACACCGGCCACATCACCATCCACAAGCACATCATCGTGGGCGACACGGGCAAGTCCCTGCACCCGCAGCAGGTGGCGGGCCAGGACGAGGGCGCGGCCATCATGGGCCTGGGCCACACGCTCATGGAGCACATGATCATCGGGGACGACGGGCGCATCCGGAATCTCGGTGCCATCGACTACCGCATCCCCACCTCGATGGACCTGCCGCAGCACATGGAGAGCGCGGCCATCGAGAACGCTGACGGGCCTGGGCCGTACGGCGCCAAGGGCGTCAGCGAAGGCGGTCTGCTCTCGGTCCAATCGGCCGTGGGCTCCGCCGTGGCCGATGCCACCGGCGTGGTCATCCGCGACCTGCCTCTGACACCAGAACACGTGTGGCGCTGCCTGCGGGACGCGCGCGAGAACGACTAGCAGCCAACCACTAGGGAGGACGAGGAGACATCATGGTGAGGCCAGAGGAGATGCCCCAGCCGGGCGAGGTCGGACCGATCAAGGACATGCCCGCCGAGCAGGTGGTGAAGGCTGCCTCGATGATCAAGCAGGGGGTGATGATCTCGCTGGCGGCGACCCGTTTCACGGGCATGCCTCTGTTCCCCGGTCACCCGCCGTTCCAGGTGCTCAACGCGGTCAGCCCGCGCGGCATCGTGGCTGACGGTCGCCAGCCTTGGGGCCCCATCAACAACGCCAACCTCGGCTACATGGCCGAGTACCTCATGTGCACCTCGCACTCGGGTGCGCACATCGACGGCCTGGCGCACATGACCATCGGTGAGGACATGCACTGGTATGGCGGCGGCAACGCCGACCAGCACCTGGGCGACCACGGGCCGATCTTCGGTGACGCCTCCAAGATGCCGCCGATGTTCACGCGCGGCATCTTCCTCGACGTCCCCACCTACCGTGGCGTGCCCCACCTCAAGCATGGCGAGGTCGTGGACGCGTCCGAGCTGGAGGACATCGCGAAGGCCCAGGGCGTGGAGATCCGACAGTGGGACGTGGTCGTCATCCGCACGGGCTACATGAGCCTGTGGCCCGACTTCGACGCGATGATGGCCAACAAGACCGCCGGCCCGGACATCAGCGCCGCCGACTGGCTGCTGAAGAAGGGCGTCGTGGCCACCGGCACCGACACCGAGACCTACGAGGTCCAGCCCGCGCCCGACCCCGGCCCCGAGGGCAACCCCCAGCCGGTCCACAAGCATCTGTTGATCGACCACGGCATCTACCTCATGGAGAGCCTCGACCTCGAGGAGCTGGCGCAGCTGAAGCTCTACGAGTTCGCCTTCATCGCCCTGCCGCTCAAGATCAAGGGCGCGACCGCCTCCATGGTCGATCCCGTCGCCGCTATCTAGCCCAGCTCGCACGCGTCCCCGCCCTCGAAAGGAGCCATCTCACGTGACCGACACCATGCAGGCCCTCGTCGTCCTCGAACCGGAGAAGTTCGAGATCGG
>CAYZDQ010000010.1:0-6067 GCA_964476955.1 uncultured Anaerolineaceae bacterium | reverse complement strand
TCAGCTGGGAGGAGGGCGCGGTCATCGATCCTGCGTCGATCGCGCTGCACGTAGCCAATCGCGCCGGCATCCAGCCCGGTGACAACGTGGGCATCATGGGCGGCGGCGCCATCGGCCTGCTCGGCGGCGAAGCGGCCAGGATCCGCGGCGCCGGCCGGGTCATCGTGGTGGAGCCGCTCCCGCAGCGACGCCAGAAGGCCCTGGACATGGGCTTCGAGGTCATCGACTCGTCCGCCGGCGATGCCGGCGCCACGCTGCGGGAGATGACCGGCGGCCTGGGCGTGGACCGCATCATCGAGGCGGCCGGTGTGCCCATCACCGTGCAGTGGTCGCTGGCAGCCCTGCGCAAGGGTGGTCGCATCGCCGCAGTGGGCATCCCCAACAAGGGCGTCGAGATCAACATGCGCGACCTCGTCCTCTACGAGCTCGAGATCGCCGGCTCGCGCGCCTCGGCCGGCGAGATGCGCCGCGTCATGCCGCACGTGGCCGACGGCCGCATGCGCCTCAGCGAGGTCATGACGCACGAGTTCTCGCTCACGGACTACGCCGACGCGCTGTCGACGTTCCGCGACCCGAGCAGCGGCGCCATCAAGATCATCATCAAGCCCTAGCCGGACAGACTGCCATGCGGAACATCCCCCCGTCCCCGCTGCAAGCCAACCCCACGAGGGCCGTGGCATGACCGACACCATGCAGGCCCTCGTCGTCCTCGAACCGGAGAAGTTCGAGATCGGGGAGGTGCCCGTGCCCGAGCCCGGGCCGATGGAGGTCCTCTGCCGGGTCAAGGCCGTCTCCATCTGCGGCACCGACTCGCACCTCATCGCCGGGGACTACCCCGGCTTCTGGCCGCCCGAGTTCCCCATCATCCCCGGCCACGAGTGGTCCGGCGAGATCGTGAAGCTGGGTCCCGGTGCGGAGAAGGCCGGCTGGAAGCTCGGCGACCGCGTGGCCGGCACGAGCCATGATGCCTGCGGCGTCTGCCAGCAGTGCGTCGAGGGCCACTACAACCTCTGTGAGAACTACGGCGTGATGGACCTCCACCGCCAGTACGGTCACAACTACCAGGGCGCCGACGCCGAGTACGTCGTCCACGGCGTCAAGTGCATCTTCCCGTTGCCCGAGTCGGTCAGCTGGGAGGAGGGCGCGGTCATCGATCCTGCGTCGATCGCGCTGCACGTAGCACGCCGTGGACGCATCACTCCGGGCGACACGGCCGTGATCATGGGCGCAGGCCCGGTGGGGCTGCTGGCGGGCGATGCGGCGCTGGCCATGGGTGCCGGACAGGTCATCGTGGTCGGTCGAGGGCCACGCCTGGAGAAGGCCCTGCAGATGGGCTTCGCCGGGGTCGACAGCAACACGGTGGGCCCGGTGGCCGCCGTCCGTGAGCTGACTGGCGGTCTCGGTGCCGATGTCGTGATCGAGGCCGCGGGCACACCTACGACGTTGACGTGGTCGCTGGCAGCCCTGCGGGTGGGCGGCCGCATCGCCGCGGTGGGCATCCCCGGCGAGGATGTCGCCATCGACATGCGCGAGCTCGTCCTCTACGAGCTCGAGATCGCCGGATCGCGTGCCTCACAGGGCGAGATGTGGCGAGTCATGCCGCTCATCGCCGACGGGCGCATGCGGCTGGCAGAGATCATGACCCACGAGTTCCGGCTGGCGGACTTCGCCGAAGCGCTGGCTACCTTCAGGGATCGCTCGAGCGGAGCGATCAAGATCACGATCAAGCCGTAAGGGGAGCACTGCGGACCGATGACCTGGGCCTATCCATTCGATCATGACCACGGGCTGGCGCAGCCGGAGTTGGCAGCGCTGGTCGGCGGCAAGGGCGCCAACCTCGCCATCATGACCAACGAGCTGGGTCTGCCGGTCCCGCCAGGCTTCACCATCACCACCGAGGCCTGCCGCGCCTACCTCGTCGAGGGCTGGCCGGCTGGCCTGGAGGAGGAGCTGCGGGTCCAGCTCCGGCACATCGAGCAAGCTGTCGGGCGTCGCTTCGGCGACCCCGCCGATCCGCTGCTGGTGAGCGTGCGCTCGGGTGCCCCGGTCTCGATGCCGGGCATGCTCGATACCATCCTCAACCTCGGGCTCAATGCAGGGACCACCCCGGGCCTGGCCGCGGCTGCCGGCGAGGAAGGGTTCGCCGAGGCCTGCCGCGAGCGCCTGCAGGTGATGTATGAGGACATCGTCGGCACCGCGGTACCGGAGGATCCGTGGGCGCAGCTACGGGGCGCGGTGGAGGCGGTGTTCCGCTCCTGGAACAGCGACCGCGCAGTGAGCTATCGCGAGAAGGAAGGCATCTCCGCCGAGATGGGCACGGCGGTGACGGTACAGGCCATGGTCTTCGGCAACCGCGGTGAGGACTCCGGTACGGGCGTGCTCTTCACGCGCAATCCAGCCACCGGCGAGAACACGCTCTACGGCGACGTGCTCTTCGGTGCCCAGGGCGAGGACGTCGTCGCGGGCACCCATGCCACCGAACCCATCTCGGTGCTCGACGAGCGGCTGCCGCAAGTGGGCCTGGAGCTGCGCTCCTATGCCGATCGGCTGGAGCAGCACAACCGCGACATCTGCGACATCGAGTTCACTATCGAGGATGGTCGGCTGTGGATGCTCCAGAACCGTATCGGCAAGCGCACCGCGCAGGCCGCCGTTCGAGCTGCGGCCGAGATGGCCGAGGACGAGTCCTTCCCGCTCTCACGCCCGGAGGCCATCGAACGCGTGGCCCACATCCTCGTCGACCCGCCCACCATGGCGGCCGAGATGTCCGACGATGTCGAGGTCGTGGCCGCCGGCCTGGGCGCTTCTCCGGGGCTGGTCTCGGGCGCCATCGCGACCACGCCCGAGAAGGCGGTGGAGATGGCCGAAGCCGGCACCGACGTGTTGCTGGTCCGCTCGGAGACCTCACCCGATGACGTCCACGGCATGGCCAAGTCCGTGGGCATCCTCACCTCCACCGGAGGTTTGGCCTCGCATGCGGCCGTGGTGGCACGTGGCTGGGACATCCCCGCAGTGGTCGGCGCAGTCGGCGTGGTAGTGGGCGAGGGCGCCGTGGCCATCGGCGATGTGATGTACCAGGAAGGTGATGTGCTCAGCATCGACGGGGGTACCGGCGAAGTCTTCGGTGGCGCGGTCCAGTCCATGACCACCGTCGTGCCCGAGGCGGCCACGTTGCTGGCCTGGGCCAGGGAGCTGGGTATCGAGGTTGGTGTGGCAAGGGAGGACGATGTGATGGAAGGCACCGAGAGCACCCAGGAGAGCGCCGTCTCCACGGACGAAGTGGTGCGGGCGCTCGCCATCAAGGGCTACGCCATGGGCGACATGCTGGGCCAGGCCCTCGGCGTCTCGGCCGATGAGGCCGCGGCGTTGGTCGAGCGACTGGCCGCGGATGGTATCGCCAAGGACGCCGGCGGCATGTTCAGCCTCACCGACGACGGCAAGGCCCTGGGCGCGGAGATGCTCGCGGCCGACAGTGAAGCCTGGGGCGTGGAGGCCGCAGCTGCCGCGCTCGATACCTTCATCGAGCTCGACGGGGCCATGAAGTCCATCGTCACCGCCTGGCAGATGAAGGAGGTCGACGGCGAGCAGGTCCTCAACGACCACGCCGACGCCGACTACGATGTCGCCGTCCTCGCGCGACTGGCCGAGCTGCACCTCAAGAGCACGGCCTGGATCACGCCGCTGTACGCGGGCCTGCCTCGCCTCGCGGCCTACGGGGCTCGACTCGATGCGGCGGCAGAGAAGGCCGCGGCCGGGGACGGCATGTACATCGCCTCGCCCCGCGTCGACAGCTACCACGGCGTCTGGTTCGAGCTCCACGAGGACCTCATCCGGCTGGCGGGCAAGACGCGAGAGGAAGAGGTCGCCGCGGGCCGCGCCTAGACCCTGCCAGTCGCTACGCTGTCAGGACCATGCCGACCCAAGCTGAACTCGTCGTCCCCACTGTCGGGGACCCGCGCCATGACTCACCGCTGCGGGCCAAGGGCCGCCATTTCGCCGACCCCGCCACCCGTGTGCGCTACCAGGCACGTGTCGGGCCCGATGGGCTGGAGGGCCAGGATCTGACCTTCGAGAAGGCCGGCCCGCGCGAGAGTATCTACTTCGACCCGGCTCAGACGACCGCGGCCTTCGTGACCTGCGGTGGTCTCGCACCAGGCCTGAACAACACCATCCGCTCGGGCTTCTACGAGCTCACCCACAACTACGGTGTCCGCCGAGTGCTGGGCATCCAGCAGGGCTACCGCGGGCTCGATCCACATGAGGGTCTCGAGCCGATCGAGCTGACGCCCGACGCGGTCGACGACATCAACGACATGGGTGGCACGGTGCTGGGCACCTCGCGCGGTGGCCGCGATCCGGTCGACATGGCCGACTACCTCGAGACGCACGACATCGACATCCTCTTCTGCATCGGCGGCGACGGCACGCAGCGCGGCGCCCACGCGATCGCGGAGGAGGTGCGCACACGAGGGGCGTCCCGTTCGATCGTGGGCATCCCCAAGACCATCGACAACGACGTGCCCTACGTCTACATGTCCTTCGGCTATGCATCCGCGTTGGAGGAGGCGGCGGTGGTCCTGCGCCAGGCGCACGTGGAGGCCAAGAGCCACCTCAACGGCATCGGCCTGGTCAAGCTCATGGGTCGCGACGCCGGCTTCATCGCGGCCGGCGCGGCAGTAGTGGCACAGGAGGCCAACTTCGTGCTGGTGCCGGAGGTGCCCTTCCCGCTGGAGGGGGAGGGTGGCTTCCTCGACGCCTTGACCAAGCGCATCACCGCTCGCCACCACGCGGTCATCGTCACCGCGGAGGGCGCGGGCCAGCACCTGTTCGAGGCCGGTGACGCCAGCACCGACGCTTCGGGCAACAGGCGCTACCGCGACGTCGGCCTGTTCCTGCGTGATCGCATCCGCGAGCACTTCCGCGCACAGGACATCGAGACCACCGTCAAGTACTTCGATCCCAGCTACTCCATCCGCAGCGTGCCACCCAACGCCAACGATCGCTTCCTCACCGACCGCCTGGCGCGCAACGCCGTGCACGCGGCCATGGCCGGCAAGACGGACGTGATGGTGGGCACCTGGAACCAGGCCACGATCTGGGTGCCCATCGCGACGGCCGTGGCCGAGCGCAAGCGCATGGATCCCGACGGCGATATCTGGGGGGCCGTGCTGGCCACCACCGGCCAGCCCAACTGGAGGGCGGAAGAGGCCTGAGTCGGGCCGCGCTGTTGCGCAAGGACCCCACTTCCCTTGATAGTGGCCCGATGTCCAGTTACGGATACCCGCCGGCCAAGGATGCTCACGTCGTTTCCCGGCCGGAGGCTGTGCATGCCGCCCGGCTCGCTGCCGCCGGGATGCGTGTCCGCCTTGCGCATGGGCGCTACTGGCTACAGAGCCAGCGGGGCTTCCACGAGCCGGTCCACTTGCTCGCGCGCCTGACGCGGGACGAAGCTCGGGCTCCGGGCCTATGTTGGGGCTATCGAGCCGGTCTCGTCGACGAACATGCCGGCGAAGCCAACGGCAGCTTGCCCGTCCATCTCATGCGTGACGTTGGCAGCTACAGCGAGGCGCATCTGCGCAAGGACGCTCGTCGTGCCATCAAGCGACTGTCCGGGTCTGGCGTCGCCATCGTCACCGTGACCGACGATCGCGTCTTTGTCGACCAGGGCTACGAGGTCATGATGGACTGGCAGCAGCGCACAGGCGCGATGGCCAGCCCGCCGACGGAGGAGGGGTACCTTGCAAGGCTGCGGGACGCCATCGCCGACGAAGCCTCGATGGTGCTGGCGGCCATGGACGACGATCGCCTGCTCGGCTACGTCATCGCGACGGTGGTGGATGGCTCGGCCCACTTGCTTGAGTCGAAGGTCCGCAGCGATGTCCTGAAGCTAGGTGGGCGTCGGTCTCGACCACCAGACCGTCCTTGCTCTCCAGCGTTCGGGCGCGGTCCACGAGATTGCCGCTGGTCTTCACCAGCCCGAGGACCCCGGACTTGCGACCTACAAGATCCGCTTAGGCCGAACTTCCGGCGCTGGATCGGCGCATCCGAGCACGGATCGGGGTCCATG
>CAYZDQ010000009.1:0-14823 GCA_964476955.1 uncultured Anaerolineaceae bacterium | reverse complement strand
AACCCCACCAAGTACCGCTCAGCAGCCGAGGCGCTGCTGCGACGCCTGACCAAGCAAGGCGACATCCCCAGCATCAACGTGCTGGTCGACCTGGCCAACCTCGTAAGCATCCGCTACGCGCTGCCGGTGGCGATCTTCGACCAGCGCGACATCGTTGGCGGCACGACCGTCCAGCTGGCCCACGGCGGTGAGCGTTGGGCCGATCTGGGCTCGAGCCAGACCGAGCATCCCGATCACGGCGAGGTCATCTTCAGCGACGACGACGAGCAGGTGAGCGCCCGCCGCTGGTGTTGGCGGCAATCCCGGGCCAGCGCCGCCCGCGAGGACACCGCAGAGGTCCTCGTCACCGTGGAAGCGCACCACGAGGCCGCGCCTGACGACATCGATCGGGCCCTGCGCGACCTGGAGGCCCTGCTCGGCTCGTACGCCTCGCCCGCGACCGTGCGCAGCGACATCCTCGACGCTTCCAACCCGACGTTCTCGCACTGACATGCGCTTCGCGCTCGACCTGACGATCTTCGGTGACCTGGCCGATCCCACGCTGCTGGCCGATCTCGCGGTCGAGGCCGAAGATGCCGGCTGGGACGGCTTCTTCCTCTGGGACCATGTCGCGACCGTTCGCGATCCGCGCGTCACCGATCCCTGGATCGCGCTGGCCGCGATCGCGGACCGCACCAGCAGCATCAGGCTGGGTCCGATGGTCACGCCGCTGGCTCGACGGCGCATGACGAAGCTGGCCCGTGAGACCGTCGCTCTCGATCACCTCTCCCGCGGCCGCCTGGTGCTCGGGGTCGGGCTCGGCGCCCATGACGATCTCGAGTTCACCGATCTCGGTGACGAGGGCGACAAGGTCACTCGGGCTCGCATCCTCGACGAGAGCCTGGCGCTGCTCGCCGCGCTGTGGTCGGGGGAGGCCGTCGACTTCGAGGGCGAGCACCTGCGCACGAAAGCTGCGCCGTTCCTGCCGACCCCGATGCAGCAGCCACGGATCCCGGTCTGGGTAGCCGGTCTGTGGCCGTCGAAGCGGCCGATGCGTCGCGCGGCAGCCTGGGATGGCGTCTTCCCCATCAAGGCCGGCGGTGGCTTCGAGTACCAGATGACCCCTGGCGAGATGGCCGATGTGGCGGCGTTCATCGCAGCCGAACGGACGAGCGGCGCACCCTTCGACCTGGTCCATGCCGGCCTCCTCAGTGGTGATCGCGATGCGGACGAGGCGCTGGTCCGGCCGTACGCCGAGGCTGGCGTCACGTGGTGGCAGGAGCACATCTACCCGGGACGCATGTCCCTCGATCAGATCCACCGTTTCATCCGACTGGGGCCTCCGCGCACCGACTGACGGAACCAGGCCGGCTCGCGCGGCGTCATGGCCGTACACCGCAACGAGGTATGACCATGCGCTCCCTGTCCCGGATCATCGTCACCGCCCTGGCGGCAGCCCTGGTGCTGCCGGCCTCGGCCTCGGCCCAGATCGTCGAGCCCGAGCCGATACCGCCGATGCCCTGTGTCGGTTGCTGGTGGCCTGTCGACCAGGTCGCCCAGCTCGACGGCATCGAGGCCGACATCGAGGTCATCGACGGGACCACGGTGGCCCGCTACCACTTCGACCTCTCCAACCCCGCGCCGAAGGACCATGGTGGTCCCGGGGCCGAAGGTCGCATCGTCTTCCCCGTGCCGGCAGGCAGCTCGGTCACCGATCTCGTCCTCTCGGGTGGCCCCGAGACCCTCGAGGGGAAGCTCCTCGACGCTGACGACGCCACGCGCATCTACGAGGACATCGTGCGCCGGCTCATCGATCCCGCGCTGCTGCGTTCGCTCGAGGGCGACATGTATGAGGTGCGCGCCTTCCCGGTCCCGGCAGGGGAGGAGCGCCAGGTCAGCTTCACCGTGACCACGCCGCTGCTGGCCGAAGCTGAGCAGACGCTGGTGGAGGTGCCCTGGTCGCGGATGTCACCGCGCCCGGGCTCCGCGCAGGTGAGCGTCGATGTCGACGTGCCCTGGGAGGTCCGCTCCGCCATCGCCCCAGGCTTCGACCTCGAGCAGGAGCGTGTGGGCGAGGGCGAGCTCGGCCTCGGCTGGGAGTCTTCCGGCGACTGGACACCGGACAGCAACTTCCGTCTCTATCTCTCCGGCGGCGAGGGCCTCATCGACACGCGCCTGCTGCCTTACCGCGAGCGTGACGACGATGGCTACTTCAGCCTGCTGTTCGCGCCGGTCATCGAGCTGGACGAGTCCGTGGCCCGCGATGTCGTGGTCGTGCTCGACCGCTCCGGCTCGATGGAGGGCGACAAGATGGCCCAGGCCATCAGCGCTGCGGAGTACGTGCTCGACAACCTCGGGGCCGACGATCGCTTCGCGGTGGTCGACTTCTCGCGCTACATCCGCTGGTTCGAGGACGAGCTGCGTCCGGCCTCGGAAGCCGCGACGGGCATCGACTACGTGCGCGACCTCGCGGCCGGCGGCAACACCAACATCGCCGGCGCTCTCGAGCGGGGTATGGAATACCTCGATGGTGAGCGACCGGGCACGGTCATCTTCCTCACCGACGGTCTGGCCACGGTCGGCATCGAGGAGGCCGATGGCATCCTCGAGGTCGCCGAGCAGGCCGCACCCGAGCGCACGCAGCTCTTCGCCTTCGGCGTGGGCTACGACGTCGACACCGTGTTGCTCGATGCGCTCGCGTCGGAGTTCACCGGCTCGAGCCACTACGTGACTCCGGAACAGCGCATCGACACCGAGGTCGCGCGACTGTGGGAGAAGGTCTCGACGCCGGTGCTCTCGGATGTCGAGATCACCATCGACGGCGTGGATACGTGGGACCTGGCTCCGGCTGAGATCCCGGGCATCTTCGCCGGCAACCAGACGCTGCTGAACGGCCGCTATGACGGCGCGGGTGAGGCCAGCGTGACCGTCACCGGCAACTCCGCGCTGGGCCCGGAGACCTTCGTCTACGACGTGCTCTTCCCCGAGCGCGACGAGGACGACCCGACGGTCGCTCAGATGTGGGCCCAGCGACGGGTCGCCGACCTGCTGACCGAGCTGCGCATCGAAGGTGTGCGTGAGTCGCTGGTGGAGGAGATCGTGGAGATCGCCAACCAGTTCGGCATCGTCACGCCCTACACCGCCTACCTGGCCGAGGAGCCGGACATGGACTTCTTCGCTGGCGACGGCCGCCGCATGGCGGCGGACGCGGCATTCGAGGAGGCGGAGGTCCTCGCGTCAGCACCGGCATCCGGCCAGAGCGCGGTCGAACGCGCCAAGGCCGTGGACGACCTGCGCGAGGGCAACGTCACCCTCGGTACCGAGCAGTCGCAGGTGGTGGGTTCCCACACCTACTACCACGTCGATGGCACCTGGACGCGTGACGACTATGAAGCCGACACGGACGCGCCAGAGGTCGAGGTCGGGAGTGCCGAGTTCCTCGAGCTGATCGCGGACGCTCCGGAGCTGGCTGACGCGGCCACGCTCGGCGAGCGGGTCGTGACCGAGGGCCCGGACGGCTGGATCACCATCGTCTGGCCGGATGTGGAGGCTGCTGCCTAGGCAGCTCCGTAGGCGATCAAGGCGCCGGAGCCCCTCGGGGCTCCGGCGCCTTCGCGTGTTGACGCATGCGCGTCTGCGGCGGACGATGCACTCGATCGCATAGGGGGGATCACGGATGCGACGAACGCTCGCGGTGATGTTGGCGGCCGGCCTGTCGATCGGGTCGGTGGCCTCGACGGTGGCACAGGACCCCGTCGGCGACGAAGATCCGGGCCTGCAGCGGATCGAGATACCCGAAGCTGGTGTGGGGGTCTCGTTGCCGGCCGACTGGAGCGTCGATGTCGAGATGCGCCAGCGCGAGGACTGGGGCCTCTACGACGAGGGTCTGGCCGATGAGCCCGTCCCCTTCTGGAGTGTGATCTACGCCAGCCTGGAAGGCTGGCCCTGGTGCGACCTGACCTGGTATCCGAGCCACCCGCTCACACTCGCCCAGCATGCCGAGCGCTACGTGGCGCTCATGGCGCCCAGCACCGACGTGGAGCGACCTATCGAGAGCAGGCCCACGGTGTTGCCTGCCGGCGAGGCCTACCGCTTCGTCATCTTCAACGGGCCCAGCGATGACCACACTACGGTCTACCTCCTCGCCGCCGGTGACGCGCGCTACTTCCTTCAGTGCGTCGACACCGAGCGAGCGGAGGACGACTGGCTACCGCTCGCGGAGTCCCTGGTGCTGCTGGAAGCGACGACCGACGAAGTGGGGGCTGAGTGATGCGATGACCGATCAGGTCGCGGGCACCAGCACCTGGACGGCATCTGGCAGGACCCGAGCCTCGATCCGGCCGCCGCCCACGTAGTCGCCGTCGATCTCGAGCGGCAGGGGCTCGATGGGCTCGATAGCGATCCGGCGTCCGCGCAGGCGGATGCTGCCGCGACCGGGCTCGCCGCCGACCTGTGTGCGGCGGAGCTGATCGACCAGCCCGCGGCCCCCGCGTATGGGGTTGCCGGCATCGAGCGCGATCAGGTCCAGCAGGCCATCGGTCGGGTCGAGGGGCAGACGCAACCCGAGATGCCCGGGGATGAGCTGACCCATGTTGCCGATGAGCGCGATGGTCACCGGCATCTCCATGGTCCGGTCGTCGACCGTGAGGCGGCAGGCGCTGGCGCCGGCTCGCAAGGCCAGGCGAGCCCCCTGCACGAAGTAGGCGGCCGTGCCCAGCCGGCGCTTGAGCCCCGCGGAGGTGGTGGCCATGAGCTCGGCGTCGAAGCCGGCTCCACAGCCGATGATGAAGGCGGACGTGGCCGACCCGCCGTCGGCCTCCTGGACCGTGGCCTCGCCCAGATCGATGGTCAGTGGCTGGGCGTGCTCCAGCGCATCGAGCGCTTCGATCGGCGAGCGCGGGATACCCAGCTCCATCGCGACCTGGTTGCCGGTGCCTGCCGGAACGATGGCCAGCGGCACGTCGCTGCCGGCGAGGACGCTGGCGATGTCACGCATGGTGCCGTCGCCACCTACCCCGACCACCGAGGCCACGCCACCAGCGAGCGCTTCGGCCACGAGCGGCTTGACTTCCTCGGCGGTGGCCGTCTCCACCAGCCGCGGCACGACGCCATCGCGTCGACGCAGCACCTCCTCCGCTCGCTCGGTCAGTGCTGCCAGGGTGCTCGCATCACGCGCCTTGGACGCATGCGGGTTGATGACGACGAGTGAGCCGGACACGCGACTAGTAGGGCTCAGGGATGAAGGACTGCTCGTCCATCGGTGGCCGCACGTAGCCCTTCTCCGGCTCGCGCGGCGGCAGGGAGATGGGCTCCGGCGTGAGGTCCTCGTAGGGGATGAGCGAGAGCAGGTGGCTGATGACGTTGAGTCGCGCCCGGCGCTTGCTGTCCGCGTTGACCACGTACCAGGGGGCCTGCTTGATATCGGTGTGGCGGAACATGTCGTCCTTGGCCTTGGAGTACTCCACCCAGCGCGCTCGTGATTGGAGGTCCATGGGCGAGAGCTTCCAGCGCTTGGTGGGATCGTCGATGCGCTGCTGGAAGCGCGACTCCTGCTCGGCATCGCTGACCGAGAACCAGTACTTGATGACGATGATGCCCGAGCGTACGAGCATGCGCTCGAACTCGGGACAGGAGCGGAAGAAGTCCTGCACCTCCGCCTCGGTGGCGAAGCCCATGACCCGGTCGACGCCGGCGCGGTTGTACCAGCTGCGATCGAAGAGCACCATCTCGCCCGCGGCCGGCAGATGCGGTACGTAGCGCTGGAAGTACCACTGCGTCTTCTCGCGCTCGGTCGGCGCCGGCAGGGCCACCACGCGTGCCACACGGGGATTGAGGCTCTGGGTGATGCGCTTGATGGAGCCGCCCTTGCCGGCGGCGTCTCGCCCTTCGAAGATGATGACCACCTTCAGGCCGCGGGCACGGATCCACTCCTGCATCTTGACCAGCTCGATCTGCAGCCGAGCCAGCTCGCGCTCATAGGGCTTCTTGGGCAAGCCTCGCGGCTTGACCGGCTTCTTGCCCATCGTCAGAAGCCGCAGGAAGGTGACGGCGCCAGCTTGGACGGGATCGGCTGCGTGATGGAAGTCACCTGCGTCGTGTCCGCCGGCATGTTCTTGGTAGCCCAGCTGTACACCCGCTTGAGGTCACTGCCCTGGAGCGCCATGTAGATCGCCGGGTTCGGCATCGTCTTGCCACCGACCTTGAGCTTCTTGCAGTCGGCCGCGTTGTCGATGAAGCGGACCTGGGCCGTGCCGCCGGTCCGATAGCAGCCCTCCGCCTGCCAGCCGCCTCCGATCGCGACCCGCTGTGACTTCACGCCCTCTCCACAGGTATCGCCCTCGGTGATCTCCGGCACGTTGAACCGACTCATGACCGAGCCGAACTCCGAGGCCGCATCGGCCCCGTTCATGAGGTAGTAGTCGACGGTGGAGACCGCGTTGGTGTTGGGCCGGCAGGTGACTGCCGCGCGCGTGCTCTTGGGCAGCGAGGAGCGGAGCGGGCTGCAGAAGTTGGCGATGCGGGTGGGGATGCCCTTGAGCAGCACCTTCTCGGCGGAGCTATAGGACTCGGAGCTGGCCGGGGGATCGACCTTGGGTGCATCCTCAAGCTGGTCGAGGGTCTTCTTGATGGCCTTGCTGTCGGTTTCGAGTTTCTTGATGCGCTGACGCAGCTTGGGCACGTTGAGTGCCTCCACGTCTTCACGCAGGGTCACGATCTCGCCCTGCAGGTCGTCGACGCTGCCGCGCAGCTCCGCGAGCGTGGCCATGAGTGCGGTGACCTGGTTCGTCGTCCACAGGATGTGCGGTACCTCGAAGGTGAGGATGACCTCGCCGAAGGAGTTCGTGAGCTCCAGCACTTCCGCATCGATGAGCCAGCCGTCCACGTCGGCCAGCAGCGCGAGATAGGCATCCTCGACACCCTGGGCGGGGTCATCGCAGAGCGCCAGCGTAACGCTCATCTCCTCGCTGAAGCGCAGCGCGCCCCCGTCGAGCTCGTAGCTGCCGCTGAACTGGTTGCAGCCCGCGAAACCGGACGCGACACCATCCTGCAAGAGCAGGGTCGGTTCGACAGGAAAGGGGACCGGGACGAGCTAGGCCGCATCGTCGACGTAGTAGCTGGTCAGGGTCCACGCGGGGCCCTCGGGGCTGCCTGGCTCCTCGAACTGGGCCAGGGCTGCGCCCGGCAGCACCAGCAGCAGCACGGTCGCCAGAGCGACCCGGATGAGACGGTGGGTGATCACGAGGTTTACCCCCTTGCGCTTGGTCGATAGGGCAGGAGCCGACTTTACACCGGGTCCTGCGGGAGGCTCGCAGTCGCTAGCGCGGGTAGAAGGCGATGAGCCCGTTGGGCCCGTCGCCGGCGCTCCAGCCGTTGAGCACGAGGAAATCGGTCAGGCCGTTGCCATCGTGATCGATGGGCTCCACCGCCTGCGCCTGGCCGCCGGGCAGCGCTGGCGACCTGACCACATCGAAGGCCGTCCCGTCGCCCCCGTTGAAGAAGACCAGGTCCCGCACCCTGGAGCCCTCCGGCTTCTGGCGCAGCACGTAGACATCGGCATCGCCATCACCGTCGGCATCGCCGATGGCGAGGTCCACGCCGCCCTTGACCGCTCGCTCGTACACCTTCCTGAAGCGCCCCTCCTCCTGGATCGAGACGCGCACGCGGCGATCGGAGAGCTGGATGAGATCGAGCTGTCCATCGGCGTCGAAGTCGACCAGTGCCGCGTCGTTCTCCTCGATGCTGGTGATGCCCATGGCCTGGGTGATCTCCTCGAACCCGCTCTCGGTGTTGTGGTAGAGCCGGAGCCCCTTGGTCGGGTCGGCCGCCATGGGTGTGCTGGTGACGTGCAGCAGATCGGCGCGGCCATCGCCGTCAACGTCACCGGGGAAGAGCTCGCGAGCTCCGGCCGAAAGGGCCAGCCCGGGATCGCTGACCGGCTCGAAACGCGCCGGACCGACCCAGCGATAGACGCGATTCACCGAGGGCAGCCCATCGCTGCGGTCGGGAGCACCGCCGACGATGAGGTCCTCGTGACCGTCGGCGTCGTAGTCGAGGAAGGTCACCTGCCGGCCCCGGCTGATGAGGGCGGGTGCGCCGCCGACGGACGGTTCGAAGGTCGTCACGCCCGTGCCGGGATCGAGCAGCAGCTGATTGGCCTTGAGGCTCTGGCCACGGCTACCACCGAACGAGCAGTAGATGTCCGGCAGGCCGGAGCCGTCCACGTCGGCGGCGGCGCAGCCATGTCGATCGTGGATGCCGAAGTCGACCGGGGAACGCTCGAAGCGCGTGCCCTGTGCCAGCCACAGCGCGGCCGCCTGCCTGTGCCTGCCGAGGAGGATGTCATCGGCACCGTCGGCGTCGAAGTCGTCGATGACGGCGCCGTAGGTCTGCCCTCGTGTAGGCAGCCCGACCGCGGCCATGCGGTCCTCCATGCGCACGTCGCCCGCGACCCCGGAGGCACCGGCCGCATCCTCCGCTGCCGCCGGCTGCGGGGTCGCGCGACCGCGGCTGCCCGCGGCGGCGATGTCGTCGGTCCGCGCCTGGCGCACCGCATCGGCTTCGAGACCCGTGGCGTCCGTGTCGGGCTCTGCTGATGCGCAGCCATGGATGACCGCGCCCTCGCTCAAGCCGCGGGTCAGGGCCAGGCCGGTTCCGTAGGGGTCGCCGTCGATGCCGATGACGGTGGCGTCGTCCGTGGACGCCTCCAGCACGGAGACCTCCCAGTCGTCGGCCGAACGGCGTGCGAGGAACGGACGCATGGCCATGCCGGCCGGGTCCCACACGCTTCCACCGATGATCGGTATGCCGTCCTCGACGCTGATGTCGAGCGCGAGCGACTCGCTCTCGAACCGAGGTGTCTCGGCCACCGACCAGGCGTCGCCATCCCACTGGAGCAGGAGCGGCCGCGTGCCGTCGGGGGTGATGCGGTAGCCGACGGCCCAGCCATCGTCCCCGGTCGGTACGGAGACCGAGGAGAGGACGGCTTCGCCCGTGTCCGGCAGCTCGGCTCTGACCCAGCTGCCACCCCGGCGGCGTGCGAGGTAGGGCCGCATCGCCTCCGGGCCGATGACCGTGCCGGCGATCCAGGTGCCGCCATCGGCGCTGGTGGAGACGCCTGCGAGCAGGCCCCGCTCACCCTGCGCCAGGCGAGGGTCAGCGACCCGCCAGCGCTGCCCATCCCAGCGCAGCACGTGTGGACGCTGGGTGTCGGCGTCGCCGACGCGGTAGCCGACCGCCCAGGCCGCGTCGCGCTCGTGGGCATCGATGTCCACGAGACGGGAGGTGGCAGCCCGCGTGTCCGGCAGCTTCGCGCGTTCCCAGCCGCGGTCGGCGCTCCAGCGCAGGATGAGCGGGCGGGTCTTGCCGTCCTGGCGGTAGTAGCCCGCGACCCAGGTGCCTGAGGCGCGGCTGCCGCCCACGGCCGTGACGCCTGCGTTCGAGCCGATGACCTTGGTCGCGACGGTGCTGTAGCCATCCTCATCGCCGCGCACGAGACGCGCCGCCCAGCCCTCCGGGACCTTGGCCCGGCCGCCGATGAGGGCCTGCCCGGGTGCGCTGATGTGGATGTCCTCGGGCACCAGCCTGGGCACACCCTCGACGATGTCGAAGCCGTCGACGCAGCCCTCCACGGCGTGCGCGGGTCCGCCGGATGCGACACCGAGGCCGAGCAGCGCAACGGTGAGCATGAGCGCGCGGATACGGACCGAGGGCGTGCGCGGGAGCATGCTCCGGATTCTGGCCTATGCGCTCGGTCTGTGCGCTCGCTCGGCCTCGGCGGTCAGCACGCTAGCGCGGGCAGATGTCGCTCCAGGCCTCCTTCGGGCGCTTGATGGTCTGGACCAGGTCCTCCGGTCCGCCGTAGGGGCGTGACTCGGCCCACTTGGTGAGCTTGGCGATGTCCCCGTCCGGGCCGAGCACCGCGATGTAGACCGCCGGCTTCTCGAGTCGCGTGTCGCCGGCCTTGAGCTGCCGGCAGGCGGTGATGGACGTGGCGTAGCGCAGGTTCGCGCGCCCGTCGTCGTTGCGATAGCAGCCGGAAGCCTCCAGGCCGCCGGTCGCCACCGACGTGCCGATCCGTCCCTTGCGGCATTCGCCGTTCTTGTTCCAGGCGCCGTTCTCTCTCATGCGCTGGCGCCAGGTGTCCCAGGCGTCGTCGGACTCCATCAGGTAATAGGCCATGTCACGCACCCTGCTCGTGGCCGGCTGGCACTGGACCGCTGCCACCGTCCCCGCGGGGTTGTCGCTGCGACGCGGCAGGCAGGTGTTGCGGATGCCGCCGGGGATGCCCTCGAGCAGCACGGTCTCGGCTGTGCTGAAGGTCGGACTGGCCGCGGTACCCCGTGCCCGCAGCTTCTTGACCGTGCTCTCCAGTGAGCGGATGCGCTCACGCAGCGTGCCGACGCGGACGTTGTCGACGCGTTCGCCGAGGCGCTCGATGGCGGCTTGCTGCTGCGCCAGCTGCGTTGCCAGTGCATCGATGTCGTGACGCGTGAGGCTCAGGATGGGCGGCTGGAAGGTGAGGATGATCTCGCCATCGGCGTCGTAGAGGTAGAGCCCGCTCTCGCCCGGGGAGGGGCCGGTATCGATGGCCCAGGAGACCACCTGCGGCAGCGCCGCGAGGTAGCCGTTCTCGAGCGTCATGGCCTCCCCGGGACAAGCCATCTGCGTGACGCCCAGAGGACCGAACGAGAGCTCGT
Organism: uncultured Anaerolineaceae bacterium; assembly: GCA_964476955.1. Taxonomy (GTDB): domain Bacteria; phylum Chloroflexota; class Limnocylindria; order Limnocylindrales; family CSP1-4; genus JAFMJV01. The sequence continues at coordinate 4,147 of CAYZDQ010000009.1, read as the reverse complement.
TGCCATCGAGCGCGTAGGAGCCGGAGAAGCCGTTGCAGCCGGTCGAGCCGGTAGCCAGGCCGTCCTCCATGTGCAGGGTGGCCTGCAGCTGCCAGGGCACCGACACGACGCGGTCTCCGTCCGCGTACGTGGCCAGGTGCCAATCGGTCCCCTCGGGTGTCGAGGTCTGCGCTGCAGCCAGGGCCGGAGTCAGGCCAGCCAGGAGCAGGAGCAGGCTCAGTAGCAGCCCTGCGCGAGCCAGGACGATGCGCACCATGATCGGGACCCCCATGCGATCGGATGGGCGGATGCTAGGCCTGTCGGGGCCCCGGGACAAGGCCCAGGCCAGTGCCCGGACGGCCTCTAGAACGGGCTGTCGCAGACGGGCGTGATGGGTTGGCCAGAGGTGGGGATGTCGCGCGTGACCGCCGAGCCGCCGTCACGGTCACGGGTCCAGTTCCAGAGTGGCTTGATGTTGCCACCGCTGCCTTCGATGGCCACGTAGATCACCGGTGACTCCAGGTGGGTGCTGCCAGCGTCCATCTGGCTGCAGCTGGAGGCCATGTACATCAGGCGCACGTTGGCGTTGCCGCCCTTCACGAAGCAACCCTCGCCGCTGTTGGGGTGGAGCAGCATCTGCGAGGCTCGGCCGTCCGGACAGCGGTGGCGCTCCGGAACGCTGTTGGAGCGCATGACCGTGTTGAAGGTCCGCCGTCCTGCGGGATAGTCCATCAGGTAGTAGGCCATCTCGCTCACGAGGGTGGTGTTCGGCTGGCACTGGACCGCGGCCACGGTCCCTCGCGGGAGGTTGCTGCCGCGCAGTGGCTTGCAGGTGGAGCGGATGTTGCCCGGGACACCCTTGAGCAGCGCCTGCTCGGCCGCGCTGAAGGCGGAGCTGCTGCCGTTGCCCGACGAGGCAGCCTGTGACCGGAGTCTCTTGACCGCGCTCTCGAGATCTCTGATGCGCTCGCGCAGGAGTCCGATGCGGACGCTGTCGAGGCGTTCGTCGAGCCGGTCGATCTGCGCCTGCTGGCCCGTGAACGCCAGGCGGATCGCGGCCAGGTCGCTGGGGGTCAGGTCGACGACGGCCTGCTCAAAGTCGAGGAGCGGCTCGCCCAGGTCGTCGGTGAGCGACAGCCACCCGTCCTCGATGACCCAGCTCGCGGTCCGCGGCAGGGCCGTCATGTACCCGTCCTCGACCGCGGTCTCCTCTTGTGGGCAGGCCATGCGCGTCATCGTCACGGCCGGGTCGAAGGTCAGGCTCTGACCCTCGAGCGTGTACCCGCCGCTGAAGCGGTTGCAGCCCGTGGATCCCGAGGCGGTGCCGTCTTCGAGCAGGAGCGTGGCGTCGATGTACCAGGGCACGATGCCGACCTCACCGTCCACCGCGTACCCACCCAGATGCCACTCGATGCCTTCGGGCGAAGCATCCTCGGTCTGTGCCGCGGCCGCGGCCGGGAGCGCGATGATGAGTGCGGCGGCTGACAAGACGCGCACCAGATTCCCCTTGACCATGGCCAAACCTCCCCTGGGATCTCCCTGACCAGTCGCATGGTAGGCCCGTCAGCGGGGGAGTTCCGGACGATCTGCCGGGCCCGCCCGGTCAGGTGGTGCTGCCGGCCTCCGTCGGTGGGCTGGTCTCGTCGTCCGCGTGACGCTTGCCCAGCTCGCCTGCAAGCACGATGAGCACGATGGGGATGACCAGGGCGCCGACCATCGTGAGCACGATCACGTCACCGCTGAGCGATGCGGCCACGACCATGGCGGCCGCGATGTTGCGCTGCGCGGTGGCCAGGCCAAGCAGCACCATGTCACCCTGCGAGCGGCCGAAGCCGGCGAGGTAGCCGAAGGCCAGCCCGGCTACGAGCACGATGGCGACCCCGACGAAGATCCACGAGCCGAGCGCGCCGAAGACGTCTCGCCAGGAGACCAGCAACGCGGCCACGATGCCGGTCATGAGACCGATGTTCGCGATCTGGCCTACCTGCGCGACGAGACCGTCAGCGAACTCCTCGTAGCGAGCCTTGGCCAGGAGGCCGAGGCTGAGCGGGATGAGCATGAGCACGATGAGCGAGCTGGCGATGTCCCAGGCGTCCACCTCGGCGCCTTCGACCACGAGCGGGACCACGACCGGGGCATAGACCACGGTGGTCACCATCAGCAGCACCATGGCTCCGACGGCGAGGCCGGGGTCACCCTTGGCCAGGCCCGCCAGCTTGGGCAGGAAGGGTGCGCCCGCGCAGCAGGCGACGAGGATCGTGGCAGTGGCAGCGTCCCCATCCATGGGCAGGACACGGGTAGCAGCCACGGCCACGGCTGGCACGGCCACGAAGTTGACCAGCAGCAGCAGGCCCACCATGCGCAGGTCGCGCAGCGGTTCGACCACCCGCGAAGCGGTCAGGCTCAGGCCCATGGAGGCCATGCCCGCGACGATGAACAGGAACATGCCGACCTTGGTGATCAGCAGCAGGCCTTCTTCGCTCATCTCCGTCTCCCTCGAGCGATGGGCGAGGTCGATGCTACCCGGCCGCAGCCTCGCGGGTGCAGCCTCGGCCGCGTACAGTAGGGCAGCCATGACCAGTCAGACCTTCCGTGCCAACGTGGGTATCGCCGTTGCCCGCGCTGACGGACTCGTGCTCGCACTCGAGCGCGTCGATCAGCCCGACCGCTGGCAGATGCCGCAGGGCGGTCTCAACGTCGGCGAAGAGCCCGCGGAAGCCTCATTGCGTGAGCTGCAGGAGGAGACCGGCCTGCGCCCCGAGAACGTCGAGCTCGTGGCAGAGCATCCGGCCTGGCTGGCCTACGAGCTGCCGCCCGCCCGCCGGCGCAACGAACGCGCCCGAGGGCAGGTCCAGAAGTGGTTCCTCTACCGCTTCCTGGGTAGCGACGACGCCATCGATCTCACGCCACCCAAGGGTGAGCGGCAGGAGTTCAAGGCCTTCCGCTGGATGGAGCTCTCCGCCCTGGCCGAGGCCATGTGGGAGGTCAAGCGGCCGATCTACCGCGCGCTCGTCGATGAGTGGGCAGAGCGACTCGCGGAGTGGGCTGACCCCGACTGAGACGGTCGCTACCCGATCGCGCCCCCCAGCACATCCTCGATCGAGGCCCGCAGCTCGTCGGCCCCCACCACACCCTCGAACTTGGCGAACACATCACCGTGGCGGTCGACGATGAAGAGGTACGGCTCCACGGGGATGCCGTAGTCGAGCACGGCCTGGACCGGCACCAGCCGGCCGTCCTCGTCCAGCACTGGCTGCAGCCCGTTCTCGGTCTGCTGCAGCTCGTAGGGCTCGACGTTCACGAAGCCGATGTCGTCCTCGTAGTCGATCGCCACCGACTTGACCAGGTTGACGGTCGGCCCGCAGTAGCCGGTCTGGCAGAAGGCCGGCGTAGCGAAGAAGACCAGCGAGGGCTGACCAGCCGTCACGACCTGGCCCACCGTGCGCTCGAAGGCCCCCGGGAACGGGTTCGGGTCGGTCGAGATCAGCCGCATCTCGGCGACGGTGGTAGCGGTGGGGCTGTCCGAACGCGGTGCCGGGGCGCCGATGGCGGGGGTGGTGCCTTCCGGATGGACCGCGAAGCGCATTCGCTCGGTCTCCGTGGAGCCATCCTCGAGCGTGGCCGTCACCTCCGCGCCCCACTCTCCGGCACAGTCGAAGTCGACGCTGGCCCGGTAGAGGCCACGACCCAGCTGGGTGTCGAGGTATGCCGCCTGAGCGCGCTGAGCGGGTGACACGGGGTCCCGCACGAGCGCGTAGAAGTCGATCTCGACTACGACCTCCGGGGAGCTGATGACGCGGTAGTCGCCGTCGGTCAGGCCGAACAGGAAGCGGCTCGGGCCGACCGCCACCAGCGAAGACATGATCACCGGGATGACCGCCGGCTCGTCGCTGCCGCCGCTCGGCCAGGCGGACAGGTCCGGAACGCCACCTTCCGAGGCCACGCAAGCCAGGGAAGCGGTCGTCGCGTCGGGCTGGGCGATGGGGTTGGGCGTGGGTTCGACAGCCCCGCTCGCATCGTCGTCAGCGTCTCCCGCGCGACAGGCGGAGACGGACAGAGCGATGGTCGTGGCCAGAAACAGTGACGCGGCATTCGTGCGATTCATCAAGGGCACCAGTCAACAAATATCATGCCCGGTTGCGAAAGGGACCACCGGCCCGCGTGTGAG
>CAYZDQ010000008.1:0-14904 GCA_964476955.1 uncultured Anaerolineaceae bacterium | reverse complement strand
TTCCTCGACTACAACCAGAACGCCAAGGACCGCACCGTCGCCTCCGCCTACTCAGTACGACCCACGCCTGATGCGCGCGTGTCCATGCCCCTGACCTGGGAGGAGGTGCCTGATGTGACCGCGGAGGACTTCACGCTGGTCACGGTGCCGGCGTTGTTCGAGGCACACGGCGACCGGCATATGGGCATCGACGAGGCTGCAGGCTCGCTCGAGGCACTGCTGGAGCTATCGGCCAGGCATGAGTCCGAGGGCCTGGGCGACGCACCGTGGCCGCCGCACTACCGCAAGCAGGCCGGCGAGCCGCCCCGGGTGCAGCCCTCGAAACGCAAGCAGGGCGGGGCCTCTCCGACGGGGCGACGTAAGTCGACCAAACCGCTCATCGAGATTGCCCGGGCCGTGAAGAAGGACGACGCGCTGGCCGGGCTCGAGCGCTGGAAGGCGCGTCACCCGGACGCCGCTGCCCGCCTGGAGCCGGCCGATGTGCTGGTCGATGCCATGCGTGGTCGCTCCACCACCTGGACGCGCATCCGGGTCAACCTCGAGCACGTGCCCGAAGGGGAGCGACCCACACAGGAGCCGCTCGACCCCGACTACGACCCATGGGAGGGATACCGCGACCAGTCCTAGCCGGCTGCGTCACCCATGGTGATGACGGCCGTGCCCCGAGCGTGCCCCTCGACCACGTGGAGGATGGCCGCTGGTCCATCATCGAGCGGGTAGATGCCATCGATGAGGGGCGTGATCTTGCCGGCCTCGGCCAGGTCCCGCACGTCCTTCAGTCGCTCGATGCTGCCGACGGCGACGAACGGCCGGCCCTGCTTCTTGCTGAAGAAGGACTGCACCACGGCCGCGATGACGTGGTCGAGGCCGCCGATCCAGCCGTCCACGGGCGCGCCGTTGGAGAGCAGCGTGCCGCCCTCGGCCACGGCTCGGCGGGTGTCTCTGAGCGAGTGGTTGCCCACGTTGTCGAGGATGAGGTCGTAGCGCTCCTCGCCCTTGGTGAAGTCCTCCTGCGTGTAGTCGATGACGTGGTCGGCCCCGATCGACCGGACCAGCTCGGCATTGCGGCCGCTGCAGACGCCGGTCACCTCTGCCTCCAGCGCCTTGGCCACCTGCACTGCGAACGAGCCGACGCCGCCGGATGCGCCGTTGACGAGCACCTTCTGCCCAGCCTGGACCGCCCCTTCGTCGCGGATGCCCATGAGGGCAGTGGTGGCGGAGACACCCAGCGCGGCCGCCTGCTCGAACGAGAGCTCCGCGGGCCTGGGCAGGAGCTGGTCTGCGGGCGCCACTGCGTACTCCGCAAAGGCGCCACTACCCCAGCCGAAGATCTCGTCGCCGGGTCTGACGTTCGTGACGCCGCCCCCGACGGACTCGACCACGCCGGACATGTCCGTACCCGGGGTCCGAGCCTTGGGGCGCCGCAGGCCGAAGATGGGGCGCATCAGGTAAGGCACGCCGCGCATCCCGTGGCAGTCGCCGATGTGGATCGACGCAGCGTGCACTCGCAGCAGCACCTCACCCTCGCCGGGCGTGGGCACTTCGGTCTCGCCCACCGAGAGCACTTGCTCGAGCGGTCCGTACCGGTCCTGGACGATAGCTCGCATCGATTCCTCCCTTCGTCGGACACGCTCGGGGGAGGGGCGCGGTCAGTGGCTCAAGGGTGCCTGACGGTACGGCCCGCGGCAAGTGCCATGCATCGTCCCACGGCTATCCCGCAGCGGATGGCAGCGCCGGATCGGCAGCCTCGGTATCTTCGCCCTCGTCATCGTCGTCGAAGCTGATGGGCTCGCCCACGTCCGTGCCCAGGACCCGCAGGATCGAACGCCAGGACACGGTCACCACGCCCAGCACCGGAACGACCAGGAACATGCCTAGGATGCCGGCCACGGCCGACCCCGCCGGGATGGACGCGAGCACGATGGCCGGATGGATGTGGGTGGTGCGGTTGTACACGAGCGGCGCCACGACGTTGCCCTGGACGAGGTTGAAGACGATCGTCCAGATGAACATGATGATGATGTCGATGGTGTCGCCGACCGCCACCGCCACGAGGAACGCCAGCATCGTCGTGAGGGCGCTGCCGATGTAGGGGATGAACCCGCCGAAGAAGGAGAGCACGAAGATCGGCATCACCAGCGGCAGGCCCAGGACCCACATGATCACTGCCTGGCTGCCGGCGCCGACCAGCGAGATGGCGCCGGTACCGATCATGTAGCCGCCGAGCACGTCGAAGGCGCGCCCGCCCGCACTGCTCAGCTCGGTGGCCGCCTCCCTGGGCAGGTGTGCCATGAGGGCACCCCACAGGCCGGCGCCGTCGCGCAGGAAGTAGAACGTGAGCAGGACCGAGAGCACGACGATCAGGACGATCGGGCCCAGGTTGGCGGCGAGGTCCGTGATGACGCCCACGCCCAGGTCCACGCCGACCCCGACCGCGTCGGTCGCGGCTCCGAGATAGCCGCCGGCCGCTTCGTCGACCTCTTCGGCTCCGGCTACGGCCGTGCCACCGATCTCGTCGGCCTGCGCGGCGAGCTGGCCGATGGCGAGGGCGAGGACGCCCAGGATGGCCACGGTGCTGCCGCCGACGGCCACCACCGAGGATGTCGTGCGTGACTGGCCGCGGGCGATGAGTAGGTCCATCAGCGGCGCGACGGTGGCGGCGAGGATGAGCGCCACGATGATGGGCAGGACGACCAGCGGGAGCTCGGTGAGGACCGTCACGAGCACGCCCGCGAGGACGAGAGCGACCAGTCCTCGCCAGCTCCACTGGGCTGCCGCGTCCAGCCAGGTGGGCACCATCTCCGGCAGCTCTCCGGTGGTGTCGGGTTCGACGATGCGAACCGCGGCCTGCGCCACCGAAAGACCGACCGCCGTCAGCGGTACCGCCAGGATCAGTCCGGCCAGCCCGCCGATCTGCAGGCCGATCGGCAGCACGATTAGGATGACCGCCGGGTGCATGGTCCAGGCGTTCTCGTAGATCCGGGGGCGGACGAACAGACGTACGAGGATGAAGCGCAGCAGGATGAGACCGGCCATGAGGACGGTCGTGGAGGCGTCGGTCGCGCCCCACGTCACGAGCAGGATGGCGCCCGCAGAGATGACCCCGCCGAAGTACGGCACATACGCGGTGATGAGCGTGAGGGTCGTCAGGGCCACTGCCAGGGGCGTACCGAGCACGACCATGAACAGCAGGTTCGTGCCCGCGGCGATGAGCGCCATCGCCGTCGTACCGCGGACGTAGGTGCCTACCCGCACGAGGGCATCGTCGCCGGCCGTATCGATGCGTTCGCGCTTCTCCTCGTCGATCCACTGGAAGAGCCAGGCCCAGGCCTTGTCGCCGTCGCGCAGGAAGAAGAAGAGCAGGAACGTGCCCAGCACGAGGATGCCCACGAGGTTGACCACCGAGCCCACCACCGAGCCGACCGCATCGCCGCCGATGTCCTCGACATCCCTGATGACATCGCCGACCGTCTCGCTGACCATGGGTGGCAGTGCCAGATCGGAGACCGCGGCGTCCACCTCGGCCTGTCCGGCGCGCAGCCGGTCCAGGAGCTCTCCGAGGTAGGGGATGAGGGAGATCGCCAGCAGCGCCAGCACGCCCGCGCCGACTGCGAGGGTGGCGATCCAGACGATGCCCGCCGCCGAGTTGCGCGAGCGACCGCCGTCCCGCAGGCGGAGCACGAACGGTGCCAGGATCACCGCCACGATGACGGCCAGCCCGATGGACGCGAGGACGGTGCCGATGACCGTTCCGAGGTAGGCGAGCGCGATGATCAGGGCCACGACCACCAGCGCGCGCCAGCCGACCGCCGCGAGGTTCTCCAGCCAGGCGGGCACCGCTCGGCCCTTCTCGGCCGTAGCCGTCCGGTCCTGGTCCGGCGTGTCGGTCATGCCGCTCGTCCTCCGTCGCCGCTCGCGCGTGGCCTAGTTGACCGTGTCGGGATGCGGCCCGATACGCCCGGCTTCGCCCTTGGCCAGCGTGGCCAGCTGTGCCATCTCGTCCACCCCGAGCTCGAAGCCGAGGACATCGAGGTTCTCACGCATGCGCTCCGGGGACATGGTCTTGGGGAAGACGATGTCGCCTCGCTGGATGTGCCAGCGCATCACTACCTGCGCCGACGCCCGACCGAGCCTGTCCGCGATGGCCACCACGACCGGGTCGATCAGCGCCCTTCCCTGGGCCAGCGGTGACCAGGCCTCGGTGATGATGCCGTGGGCCTGGCCGTAGTTGCGCACCTCGTCGTTGGAGAGGTACGGGTGGGCTTCGATCTGGTTCACGGTCGGGATGGTGTCGGTCTCCGCAGCGAGCCGCTGGAGGTGCGCGATCTCGAAGTTGGAGACGCCGATGGAGCGTGCGCGGCCATCTGCCTTGAAGCCCTCGAGCACACGCCAGCTCTCGACGAAGTCGGCCTCGTGCCGGGGCATGGGCCAATGGATGAGGAAGAGATCGACGTAGTCGAAGCCGAGCGCCTCGATGGTCCCGTCGAAGGCCCGGCGGGCGTCGTCAGGGTCGTGCGAGCCGTTGTCGAGCTTGCTCGTGATGAAGACCGCCTCGCGGTCCAGGCCCGAAGCACGGACGCCTTCGCCCACTCCGCGCTCGTTGTGGTAGCCCTCGGCGGTGTCGATATGACGGTAGCCGGCCTTCAGTGCGGCCCGCACGGCCTCGGCCGTCTCGTCGGGCGGGACCTGGAAGGTGCCATATCCCAGCTGCGGGATGTCGTGGCCGTCGTTGAGCGTCAGGATCGGGATGTCGGTCATGCGCGACAGCATACCCAGCGTGCACAGGCCGGGAGCACGACCCCGGTCCAGCGTCGTCCGCGGTTGGGGCTCTGGTCGCTGCCGGCTGAGCCTGCCCGGACCACCACGAGAACGACCCCCGGGGGTGAACCCGGGGGTCGTCTATGCCATGGGGAGGGGGGTTCGTCTAGCCCTCGACGCCCTTTCGCTTGAAGTGGCGTCGGCCGACGAACATGCCAAGGAATACGAGCAGGTAGCTGAAGAGCACCAACAGACTCGCGGCCAGCGAGCCCTCTTCGCCCTTGATGGCTTCATTCAGTCCGACGTCGAGGGCCTCGAAGCCAGCGGAGACGGTGATGATGCCGAGACCGGCGAGCACACCGAGGAGGCCGAGCACGATGCCGAAGGCGCGGCCCCAGCGACGATGGCCGAAGATGCCGACCGCGCCGATGAGGTGCATCAGGCCGACGATCAGCGCGATGCCGCCGGTGGCGATGATCTGGTCATCCATCTTGGCGGCCAGATCGAGCACGTCCTGGCTGAGGACGACGTTGTCCGGGATCAGGTTGGTGACGCTGCTCATCCACAGGACGATGGCGCCGATGATGCCGAAGACGAAGCCCCAGGTCAGGAGCACCCAGCCGCTGAGGACCGCGATGAAAGAGCGGTTCCAGCCACCCGGCTCTGCCGCCGCCCAGGCATCCTGGCCGGGCTGCGCGTAGGCGTACGGCTGGCCCGGCTGCTGCTGGTAGCTCTGCTGGGCGTACTGCTGCTGGTAGGCGTTCTGGTCGTAGTAGCCCTGCTGCTGCCCGTAGGCGTTGGGGTCGTAGTACTGCGGCTGCTGCGGCTGCTGCGGCTGCTGCTGCCCGTAGGCGTTGGGGTCGTACTGCTGCTGCTGCCCGTAGGCGGCCTGGTCGTAACCCTGCTGTGGCTGCTGGTAGCCCTGCTGCTGCTGGTACTGCTGCTGCTGCTGTGCGTAGGCAGCCTGGTCGTAACCCTGCTGCTGATACGCCTGCTGCTGTGCCGCGCCCGGCTGGTCGCTGTAGGTCGCGGACTGCGGCTGTGGCGCGGCGTAGGCCTGCGTATCGCTCGGCTGGGCCGGCGGAGCCGCCTGTTGCTGCTGATACGAGGCGTCTGCCGACCAGGCAGCGTACTCGGTCGCGGCGTCCCCACCACTCGCGGCAGGCTGCGACGGATCCTGCGCCGGTGCCTGGTTCCAGGCCGAGGCGTCAGCGCTGCCGGGCTCTGCCGGAGGCTGTGCGCCGGTCGCTTCGTCGCGCGGAGTGTTCTGGTCCATGAGCTCCTCCCATATAGGCACGCGCAAGTGTACCCGTCCAGCCACCTTTACCGAATACGCCGGACCTCACCGCTCTGCAAAGATGTCGGCCAACTCGAAGGGTACGGTGGTCTCGAGCTGATCGTAGCGACAATCGGCCGGTGGCTTGTCCGGCCGCCAGCGTTTGAAGGTCGTGGCGTGGCGGAAGCGGTCGCCCTGCAGGTGGTCGTACGCCACCTCCACCACACGCTCCGTGCGCAGCGGCTCCCACGAGAGGTCCTTGCCCCGGTTCCAGCGTGATGTCGCACCGGGCATGCGCTGCCCCGCAGCCTCCGCCTCGGCCGACCACGATGCCCACTCGCGCCAGGGGTGCTCGTCGAGGGCGTCGACCCGCAGCGGCGCGAGCTCCTCTGCCAGCTCCGCCCGACGGTCCCATTTGAAGGACGAGGTCACGCCCACGTGGTGGAGGGTGTCAGCCTCATCGAAGAGCCCGAGGATGAGGGAGCCCACGTGCGTGCCGCGGCCGTTCTTGTGCCAGCGGAAGCCGGCCACCACGCAATCGGCTGTGCGCGTGTGCTTGATCTTCAGCATCCGGCGTTTGCCCGGCTCGTACACAGAGGCCGCGTCCTTGGCGATGACACCGTCGAGGCCGGCGCCCTCGAAGCGGGCGAACCAGTCCGCCGCCTGGGCCCGGTCGCGAGTCAGCGGCGTGAGGTGGACAGGCGGCCGCGCCCCACCCAGGACGGACTCGAGTCGCGCCCGGCGCTCCTCCTGGGGTGTCTCGAGCAGGGCCTCGTCGTCGAGCGCGAGCAGGTCCCAGGCCACGTACGAGGCGGGCGATCGCTCGGACAGCAGAGCCACACGGGAGGCGGCCGGGTGGATGCGCAGCAGCAGCGCGTCGAAGTCGAGGGCGCCCTCGCGAGCGATGACGATCTCACCGTCGAGGATGCACCGCTGGGGCAGGTTGGCTCGGAGTGGTTCGGCCAGCTCCGGGAAGTAGCGATCGAGCGGCTTGCGGTCCCGGCTCTGGATGAGCATCTCGTCACCGTCACGAAAGACGAGTGCCCGGAACCCGTCCCACTTGGGCTCGTACAGCCAGCTGTCGCCCTCCGGTAGCTCCGCGCTGGCCTTGGCCAACATGGGCTCGATGGGTGGCTGGAGGGGCGTCCTCATGAAGGGCACGATAGCGGCCGCCGCGAGGCCCGGCAATGCTCGGCCCGAGTACTCGGCCGAGGCTGCGTGGTAGCCTCGAGGATGTGTCTGCTCCTACCTTCCGAGGCGATCCCTACCGCGTGCTCGACGTGCGTCATGACGCGTCCGCGGAGGAGATCAAGCGCCGCTGGCGCGAGCTTGCGCGCGAGCACCATCCTGACCGTGCCGGCGCCGACAGCGCCGAGCGCAAGCGCCTCACCACACGCATGGCGCGCATCAACGCGGCCTACGACGTGCTTAGCGATACCGTCCGTCGGGCGCGCTATGACGCCACTCCCCACGCGCGCCGGGAACGCTACGCGGAGGGTGGCTCGCCGAACGGGGAGGCGCCCGGCCCGCCACCGCCACCACCGTCGCCCCCGGTCACGGCGCGCTTCGACACCTCGGCCTCCTTCCAGCCACGCAACAGCCCGGTCGTGAGCAAGCGCAACCGCCGGACCACGCTGGCCGGCCAGCCGCCGGCGGACCGACGTCGCCATAGCCAGGGTCCTGATCTGCGGGCCAGCGCGCCCAATGGCCCGGTCTATCGCACGGTCGATCCAGCCCGGGCGCGACTGCCCAGCCTGGACGAGGCGCGAGCCACGGTCCTCGGGTTTGGCCGCTTCCACGGCCTGACCCTGGGCCAGGTGGCCGAGCAGGAACCGACGTACATCGACTGGATCGCATCGACCATCACGCGTGATCGCGACCTGGTGATGCGAGCGAAGGTCATCGCCAGCGACCTTGATGCACGCGGGGTGGAGCGGCGTCCGCGCGTGGCGGAGGCCTGAGCCGGTCCGATCGGTCGAGCCCGTGCGCGGCCCGCGGACGCATGGCGCGCAGGCGGGCACCCTGCATCGCAGGGTGATGAGAGGGAGATCGTTCGAGCCGCCAGGACTGTCCGCCGGCCTGGCGACTCGAGGTCGATCGATACGACGGATAGATGACCTCGCCGCCGCCTGCCTCACCACTGGCAAGGCCCGGAGCCAGCCGGTACACCCGTTACTCGACTCGTGACTCGGAGACGGCGATCCATGTCGTGTGGAGCTGACAGTCGATGCACGGTGTCGCTTGCGCCACCACGTTGACCAGTTCGGATCGCGGTTCGTCCCGAGCCCGGTGGTCGACGCCTACAGGGCCCGTGCCAGCGTCGAGGGACGACGGCAAGACCCACGGTAGTGGGGGCATCCTCGCGGGACAATGGCGACTTGTTCTGATGCGCCCCTGACCATCGACTTGCGGGTTCCTGCAGGGGCGCTGAGACGTGGGCTCCCCGTCGTGCTAGAGGGCCTGCTCGAGGATGTCCGTCAGCTCCGCGTCGGTCAGGGCCACCGGGTTCGTGCGCATCGAGCTGCCGGGCGAATCGGCCACGATCAACGGGATGTGCTCCGCTGTCATCTCGAAGGCCGAGAGCCGCGGAACCTCCAGTGCCTCCACCATGTCGTGGAGCGTGTCGACCAGCTGCACCCGCGCGGCGCCGTCGCGGATGGTGGAGGGCAGGTCGGCGAGGATCCGCCCGGCTTGTGCGTACTTGCGCAGCGCCGGTGAGCCCGGCGCCCGCTCGGTGAGCGCGCCGATGTTGGTGCGGACCGTCTGCCACAGTACGGCGCCACAGGCCATGCCGTGCGGGATGGGCAGCTGTGCCCCGAGCGGGCTGGCGAAGCCGTGGACAGCGCCGAGGCCGGCGTTGGCCAGGCACACGCCGGAGAGCAGCGCCGCGTACGCCATCCGGCTGCGAGCTGCTGCCGCGTCCGGCCCATCGGGGTCGGCGTGCCAGGCCAGCAGCCCGTCGCGGCAGGCAGCCAGGCCGTCGCGCGCGAGAGCATCGGTGAAGGGGGTGGCCTTCTGAGAGGTGAGCGACTCCAGCAGCTGCGTCAGCGCATCGAGGCCGTTGGCGGCGATGAGCAAACGAGGTGCCGTGGCCAGCAGATCGGGGTCGACCACGGCATCCGCGGGGACCATCGACTCATCCCGGAACGAGCGCTTGTACCCGTCGGGTCCGCGCTCGCTGATGACGGCATTGCGCGTGGCTTCGGAGCCGGTGCCGGCCGTGGTCGGGACGGCCACCACGGGCAGGGCCGTGCCGGGGTAGGGCACCCCGCGGCCGACGCCCTCGAGATGGTCCAACAGCTCGGTCTCGGTCGGCAGCAGGCCGGCGATGGCCTTGGCCGTGTCGAGTGCGGCGCCACCGCCGACGCCGATGACGACCTCTACGCCCTGGCCGCGGAGCGCTGCCACGGGAGCCTCCACGTCGCGGGGACCGGGCTCACCGGTCACGGTCGTCGAGCCCACCAGCGTGACGCCGGCCTGGGCCAGGCCGGCCTCGAGCTCGGCCCGACGGGGCGACTCGTTGAACGAGCGGCCGCCGGTCACCAGCAGCGCACGTGAGCCGTGGCCAGCGGCGATCTCCGGGACCCGGCTGAAGGCTCCCGCGCCGAAGGTGATGCGCGGCAGGCGACCCAGGCCGAAGGACGGGACGAGCTCCGTCATCAGGCCTTGTCCGAAGGCACGGAGACGCCGTCGTACCGATCCGCGTAGCGGTCCTTCGACGCCAGCGCCGGCATGCGCTCCTTGAAGGCTGCGTAGTGCGGCGTGGTCTTGTGGAAGGCGGCCGCGTCCTCGTCGGCGTAGACCTCCCAGATGAGGAACTCGTGGGGATCCTCGACCGCACGCACGATGTCGAAACGCAGGCAGCCGGGCTCGGCCAGCGAACCCTCCTGGTCCATGCGGATCAACTCCATGAAGTCATCGATCGCTTCGGGCTTGACGAAGACGTGGACTGCCGCGACGAACACCGGTAGGCCTCCTCTGGTGCGAGTGTATTGGCGGAGCTGCGAGAGGCGGCTAGCGCTCGTCCCCCGGCTGTCCATAGTAGGCACCAGGGCCATGCTTGCGGTCGAAGTGGCGACGCAGCAGGGCCTCCTGGATATCGGGTGCCTCGGGGTCGATGGAGAGCGTCCGCTCGGCCATGGCCGCCACGGCCTCGAGCGCGATGGCGTTGACCACGGCCTGGTCGGAGTCCTTGCCCCACGTGAACGGGCCGTGCGAGCGCACCAGCACCGCCGGCATGCGCAGCGCATCAGCGGTTCGGCCGTCGATGGTCTCGATGATGACGTTGCCGGTCTCGAGCTCGTACTCGCCTTCGATCTCCGTCTCGGTCATCAGGCGTGAGGTCGGCACCGGGCCACGGAAGTGATCGGCGTGGGTGGTGCCCAGCGCGGGGATGTCCCGACCGGCCTGCGCGAAGGCCGCCGCGAAGCTGGAATGCGTGTGGACCACGCCACCGAGGTCGGGGTAGGCCTGGTACAGCCGCAGGTGCGTGGGCGTGTCAGAGGAGGGGCGCATCGCCCCCTCGAGCACGCGTCCGTCCTCGAGCGAGACCGCCACCAGGTCCTCCGGCTGGACCTTGTCGCAGGCCACGCCGCTGGGCTTGATGACGAGGGCGTTGGCCTCACGATCCACGCCGCTGACGTTGCCGAAGGAGAGGGTCACGAGGCCGGCCTTCACGAGGTCCGCGTTGGCTCGGGCGACCTGTTCCCGAAGAGCCATGTCGATCATCTGGCAATCGTAGCCGACCGAGCCTCGTTTGACCGGCAGAAAACGATTGCATACACTCGATTGCATCCCCCGGACCACGCCGTGTCCGGGTACCTGTTTGGAGGCGACGAACGATGGCATTCGATGGGCTGAAGATCTGGTTCCTGACGGGCAGCCAGGATCTCTACGGCGAGGTCATCCTGGGTAAGGTCTTGGCTCAAACGACCGAGATGGTGGCCGGACTCAACGCCTCCACGGCGGTGCCGGTGGAGATCGTGCAGGTGCCCACGGTGACCACGCCGGACGGCATCCGTCGAGCCTGTATCGAGGCCTCCGCCGACGACAGCGTCATCGGTGTCATCGGCTGGATGCACACGTTCAGCCCGGCCAAGATGTGGATCCACGGCCTGCAGGCATTGACCAAACCGTTCCTCCACCTGCACACGCAGCACAACGCCGACTTGCCCTACGACTCCATCGACATGGAGTTCATGAACACCAACCAGTCGGCGCACGGCGACCGCGAGTTCGCCTACATCGTGTCGCGCTTGCGGATGCCGCGAAAGACCGTCGCCGGTCACTGGCAGGAGGCCGGCGTGCAGGGCCGCATCGGCAGCTGGATGCGCGCGGCAGCGGGCGTGCACGAGGCGCGGACCCTCAAGTGCATCCGCTTCGGCGACAACATGCGCGAGGTGGCCGACACCGACGGCGACAAGGTCGAGGTGCAGGCGCGCTTCGGGGCCTCCTGCAACACCTACCCGGTCAACGAGCTGGCGGCGACCGTGGACCAGATCGGCGATGCCGAGGTGGACCGGCTGTGCGCCGAATACGACGATGCCTATGACGTGGTGCCAGAGCTCCGTGTCGGCGGCGAGCGGCGCGAGTCGCTGCGGGATGCCGCTCGCATCGAGCTGGGCTTGCGCGCGTTCCTCGGCGAGCTGGACTCGATGGCCTTCGTGGACACGTTCCAGGATCTTGGCGGCCTCAAGCAGCTGCCCGGCATCGGGGCTCAGCGCCTGATGGCTGACGGCTACGGCTTCGGGCCGGAGGGCGACTGGAAGACGTCGATCCTGGTTCGGCTGGTCAAGGCCATGAGCGAGGGTCTCGACGGCGGCACCTCACTGATGGAGGACTACACCTACGACTTCGGGGCCGATGCCACGTCCGTGCTCGGCGCGCACATGCTGGAGGTTTGCCCCACCATCGCCGGCGCCACGCCTTCGTGCGAGATCCACCCGCTCTTCGTGGGTGAGCGGGAGGACCCGGTGCGGCTCGTCTTCACTGGCGCCGCGGGCCCTGGCGTGGTGGTGGGCATGGTCGACATGGGCACGCACCTGCGGCTGGTGGCCAACGAGGTCGATGCCATCGACGCGCCCAGCGACCTGCCGGCGCTGCCGACCGCCCGGGCCCTGTGGGTGCCGCGGCCGGACTTCACCATCGCTGCCGAGACGTGGCTCATGGCAAGCGGTCCACATCACACGGCCTACACACAGGCGGTAGGGCTCGATGTCGTCGAGGACTTCGCCGAGATGCTCGACGTCGAGCTGCTGACCATCGATGCCGACACCACCGTGCGCGGCTTCAAGAAGGAGCTGGGCTGGACGGCTGCCTACCGGCAGCTCCGCACCGGCGTCTAGGGTTCGCGGCCCCGTCTAGAAGCCGGGTGTGCCAAGGGCGCTCAGCTCGTCGATGAGCGCGTCCACCGTACGTGACTCCTGGAGGTCGAGCGCGCATGCGGGTGCCCGCAGGCTCTCGTCGGAGAAGAGGCCCCGGCGGCGCATGTGCCGCTTGGCCGTGAGCAGCAGCAGGTCCAGCGAGGCCGTGGCCAGCGAGAGGTAGGGCAGGATCCGTCGATAGAGCACCTGCGCCTCGTCCCTGGCGCCGGCTCGGGCGGCGCTGTCGATGGCCTTGATGGCCGGACCCAGATCGCAGCCCGGGAAGCAGCCGACGGCACCACGGTCGATCTGCTCGAGGTAGTTCAGCCCGCCCCAGCCCGCGACCAGCTCGAGCCCGGCTTCGTGGATGGCGCTGGCCTTGGTGCCGGCGCCGGGGATCTCGGACTTGACCGCGCCCACCAGCGGGTGCGCATCGCGCATGGCTACGAACGTCGGGACGTCCAGCGGGACGCCGGTGACCTGTGGCGAGTCCTGCACCAGCACCGGGACGCCGGCGGCGTCCGCGATCGCGGTGAAGTGACCGATCAGCTGCTCGCGCCCGGCCGCCTGCCTGGGGGGCAGCACCATCAGACCCGCGGCTCCTGCTGCTGCCGCCCGGCGCGCCCGATCGACCGCTACCGCGGTGGTGCCATCGAGCCCGACCACCAGGGGTGCGCGGCCGGCGCAGGCTTCGGCTGCGACGGCCACCACGCGATCCCGCTCGACCTCGGTGAGCGTCCAGGATTCTGACGCCAGCCCGGGGACCACGAGCCCGTCCGCGCCTTCATCGAGCATGCACTCAGCGAGGGCCGAGAGCTCGGTTTCGATGATCAGCTGGCCGGGAGGCTGGCCGAATGGCACGTGCAGGACCGGCCGGACTCCCTCGAACGTCATAGGCTCCACTGTAGAACGAACCCGGGTGCTGTGAACGAGGAGAAGGACATGGGCGAGCGTCTCGCGGGCAAGGTGGCCATCATCACCGGTGGAGGACGCGGCATCGGCGCCGCCATCAGCAGCCGCTTCGCGAGCGAGGGTGCCCGAGTCGTCATCGCCGGGCGCAACGAGCCTGTCGGGCAGGCGCATGCGGAGGCCACCGCGGCGGCCGGCGGTGAGGCGCTGGCAGTGGCTGCGGACGTCGCCGAACGCGACCAGATCGAGGCCCTGGTGGCGCGCATCCTCGACCACTTCGGTCCGCCGGACATCCTCATCAACAACGCCGGCATCTTCGTCGCCGATGAGCCGCTGAAGCTGACCGAGGAGGATTGGCAGCGCACCATGAGCGTGGACCTCGAAGGGGTGTGGTGGCTCACGCGCGAGGTGTTGCCGCACATGCTCGATCGTGGCGGCGCCATCGTGAACATCGCCTCCACGCACTCGTATCTCATCGTGCCCGGCTGCTTCCCGTATCCGGTAGCCAAGCATGCGCTCATCGGGCTGACCCGCTCGCTTGCGGCCGAGTACGCCTCGCGCGGCGTGCGCATCAACGCTATCGCCCCGGCCTACATCGATACGGACATGATCAAGGGCTACTTCGAATCGACCGCTGACCCTGAGGCCGAGCGTGCACGCGTGGCCGGGCTGCATCCGGTCGGCCGCATCGGCCAGCCCGAGGAGGTCGCCGGACCGGCGCTCTTCCTGGCTTCGGACGACGCCAGCTTCATCAGCGGTGAGGTGCTCATGGTAGATGGTGGTATCACCACCATCTACAACGGCCACGGCAACCCCTTCATCGAAGGGGTGGGCCCCACGACCTAGGCTTGCCGCAACGCCCAGGGGACTGGCGCGTTGTGTCGCTTGGTGCGGTGTTCGCGATCGACTGACGCACCTCGCGGTCCAAGGGCTCCTGAGTCCTTGCCGCTGAGCGGGCGAACTCGACGCCTCGTCTGGCTTGAAGCGGGTCCGTGAGGCTGTTGCGCCCACCTGTTGCCCGCCCGGCGGCACATCCTGCCGATCCGTGCCGCCCGGCGGCACACGCCAGCGATCGAGGACGGGGTGGACGCAAGTACGAAGCGCTGGTCGCTCTCGCCTGGTCGTGTTGGCCCGTTGCACGGCAAGCACCCGCGCCAGCGACGATCACCGCCGGTCTGACGCCCGTCCGCCCGGCTTGTCGCAAACCTCCGCAGGAGGCTGCGAGCGACGTCAGTCGGTAGCGTCGAGCGCTCGGTCGCGGATGGCACGCAGCCGCTTCATGGCGTCGTTGGCGCCACGACCGAAGTAGTCATGGAGTGTCTTGTACTCCGCGTACAGCTCGTCGTAGATCGCGGCCGCGGCCGGATCCGGCACGTAGCGCTCGTCGCGCAACTGGGCCATGGCCGCGGTGGCGTCCTCGATGGTGTCGTAGCCGCCGTTGGCGGCACCGGCCGCCACGGCCGCCCACATCGAGGAGCCCAGGGCCGGGGCCTGGGTCGAGGCCGCGATGGAGAACTCACGCTTAGTGACGTCGGCGTAGATCTGCATCAGCAGCTTGTTCTTGTCGGGCAGACCACCGCAGGCCACGATGTCGTTGAT